>NZ_JAQMTJ010000319.1:0-3298 GCF_028330815.1 Dolichospermum lemmermannii CS-548 | reverse complement strand
GTTGCGCTTTTAAGAAGTGGCGTAGGTCACTATTTGTGGGTGCTGGCTCTTGATGCGGGACAAGATAAGCTACTAATTGTTTGTCACCTGCACTGTTTTCTCTGGCGATGACTACAGTTTCTCGCACTACTGGATGCTGTGTAAGCACTGCCTCAACCTCGCCCAACTCAATGCGGAAGCCCCGTATTTTTACTTGGTTATCAATGCGACTAAGATATTCAATATTGCCATCTGGTAAATAGCGGGCTAAGTCCCCAGTTTTGTAGAGGCGAGAACTGGGTTTGTTGCAAAAGGGGTTGGGAATAAATTTCGCTTCCGTTAAATCGGTTCGGTTGAGATATCCCCTCGCTAATCCCACACCAGCAATATGCAATTCTCCAGTAACACCGATGGGAACGGGTTGAAGGTAGCCATCGAGAATATAAATGTGTGTGTTCTGAACAGGCTTACCAATTGGTGTGTTTTTGTAGCTCTCGATTCGAGGATGAACAGAATACAGAGTAGCACAAACTGTAGCCTCAGTTGGTCCATACCCGTTAGTGATTAGTAATTCAGGAAGTTTTTCTACAATTTCTACTAACAACTGTTCATGAATTGGTTCTACTCCAACTAGCAATCTTTGCAAGAATAGCTTATTAGCTTCTAAGGGATTCAACCACTCAACCAACTCCTTGAGCATAAATGGAGGAATATATGCGCTGCGAATCTGGTTAGTACATAGCCATCCAAAAAATCCTTCGCTGTTCAGCTTTAAATAGTCTGAGGGAATCAATAATGACCCACCAGATAAGAGAGGCGTGAAGATTTCATAAACTGAAACATCAAAGTTAATAGAAGTCCATAAACTACATTTATCTCCAATAGAAATTGGCTTGCGGCTTTGAATGTCGTCTAAGAGATTCACTACACCTGTATGATTACAACAAACCCCTTTTGGTTTTCCTGTTGAGCCAGAGGTGTAGATAACATAGGCGAGATTGTCTGCTTTCACATCCTGGGCAAGATTCTCTTGACTGTGCTTGCTAATGTCTTTCCAATCTTTATCCAAGTACACCACTTGGGCTAAGTGTGCAGGTAACCCTTCAGCTAACTGGGACTGTGTGAGCAATACTGGCACAGTCGCATCTTTTAGTATGAAGGCAAGCCGCTCTTGAGGATAGGCAGGGTCGAGCGGAACATAAGCCCCTCCTGCTTTGAGAATGCCAAGAATGCCGATGACCATCTCTAGAGATGGCTCGACGCAAATCCCCACCAACACTTCTAGCCCTACACCCAGTGATCGCAGATAATGTGCCAACTGGTTAGCTCTTGCATTCAATTCCCGGTAAGTTAGTTGTTTGTCTTCAAACACTACTGCTATAGCATTGGGCGATCGCTCTACCTGTTCCTCAAACAACTGATGGATACACTTATCATGGGGATACTCAGTAGTGGTGTTGTTCCACTCAAAGAGCAACTGCTGGCGTTCGGTTTGAGTCAATAACGGCAATTCAGAAATTCGTTGTTCTGGATTAGCAACGATTCCCTCTAGTAATGTCTGCAAATGTTCTGCCATCCGCTCAATGGTAGTCGCATCAAACAGATCGCTATTGTATTCCCATTCCCCTATCAATCCAGAAGCAGTATTCTCCATTGATAGGGTCAAATCAAACTTGGTCGTTCCACTTTCCACTGAATACGAACTTACAGTTAAGTCAAGCAGATCCATTGAAGGCACCAGAGCGTCGTCGAGCGCGAACATCACCTGGAATAGGGGCGTGTGGCTTAAGGAACGCTCTGGTTGCAATGCCTCTACCAACTGCTCGAAGGGAAGGTCTTGATGAGTGTAAGCTTGCAGCGCTACTTCCCGGACTCTGCGGAGTAATTGCTCAAAAATAGGGTTGCCCGACAGATCGGTACGCAATGCTAAAGTATTGACAAAAAAGCCAATTAGCCCTTCGATTTCCTGTGGAGTGCGGTTAGCCACAGGCGTACCTATTACGATGTCATCGGAGCCTGTATAGCGATAAAGCAATGTCACAAACGCTGCATATAGCGTCATAAACAGGGTGACTCCTGTTCCCTTGCTCAACTCGGCAAGTGCTTCGCTCAACTCAAGAGAAAGTGCTATATATTGGTGTGTCCCCCGGAAAGTTTGAACAGCAGGTCTTAGTCGGTCTGTGGGTAATTCTAATAAAGTAGGAGCATCCTTTAGTTGTTGTTTCCAGTAGTTAAGCTGTGTTTCGAGTACCTCCCCAGTTAACCAATGGCGCTGCCAAACAGCAAAGTCAGCGTACTGTACGGGTAATTCCGGTAAAATTAGAGGTTTACCAGTACATTTGGCTTCGTAGAGCGCGGCTAACTCCCGGATGAACACGCCTATTGACCACCCATCAAAAATAATGTGGTGTACTATTAGTAAAAAAACGTACTCAGATGAGCCTAGCTGTAGCACCATCACTCGCACTAAAGGCTCTCGTTCTAAATCAAAAGGTTGCTGTGCCTCATTTGTGGCTAATCGTTGCGCCTCAACTTCTCGCTCATCAAACGGCAGATTTTGTAAGTCTACAAACAGCAGTTTCAATTCTAGAGTTGAGGCTATAACCTGAATGGGTTGACCTTCTATTGTTGTGAAGTTTGTGCGTAAGGCTTCATGACGACGGATGATTTCGTTGATGTTGCTTTCTAAAGCAGTGACATTGAGTTGACCGCTCAGACGTAAGGCGGTTGGGATATTGTAGAAGGCACTGTTTGGCTGTAATTGGTCAAGGAACCACAACCTTGCTTGTGCGAAGGATAATGGAATATTGCCTGAGTGTGGAATTGGTAATAGCGGTTGAACTGGTATGGATTGTCCGCTATTGAGCGAATTCTCAACTTGTTGAGCAAGGGAGGCTACTGTGGGGGTTTCAAACAGGCTGCGTAATGGTAATTCCACTGCTAAGGTGTTGCGTACCCTCGATATCACTTGAGTTGCTAGTAAGGAATGTCCACCGAGTTCAAAGAAATTATCGTCAATGCCCACTTGTTCAATTCCCAGAACACAACCCCAAATGTTAGCTAGCATTTCCTCAATCGGAGTGCGAGGAGCTACAAAAGTCGGTTCCAGTTCGGGTCTTAATTCAGGTTGGGGGAGGGCGCGACGGTCTACTTTGCCATTGGGTGTTAGTGGTAATGCCTCCAGCACAACAAAAGCACTAGGCATCATGTAGTCGGGCAGTTGCGCTTTTAAGAAGTGGCGTAGGTCACTATTTGTGGGTGCTGGCTCTTGATGCGGGACAAGATAAGCTACTAATTGTTTGTCACCTGCACTGTTTTC
>NZ_JAQMTJ010000318.1:0-20336 GCF_028330815.1 Dolichospermum lemmermannii CS-548 | reverse complement strand
TCAAACAGAAACGAAAACCAAATGTTAAGTTAATTGTCGCGCCTTTTCCTGATCTCCAGCGGGGGTCTGACGAGTTTTTTTTCAATAATTATCCAAAAACCGCTTGACAAAAGACTTATAGCCTTAACTTGTCACCAATGCAGGTAGAGCAAATGATTTTATTTTATGAAGCCTGTCAGCGTCTTAATCATGAAGGTGAATCCATCACAATGGATGCAATAAACGCCAAAATTAACCAAATATGGGATGAATTAATAAGTAATGAGTAAATTTTGTTGCCATCTCTGAGATTCTACTGCATTTGATTTTTCCTCTAGGAATTGTACTGAGATATGCTGGAATCCCCTTGATCAATAAATTCCAGGAAATCTGAACAAGCACTGACCCCCAATATTTTGATACACTCTGGAAACAATGGTTATACAAGGTATATCAACAGGGTACTTTGCAGTTAATTATAAATAGACAGTTCAACACTCTCGACTGTTAGCCTAAAAGCGAACATCTTTTGGACGGCTCCTTCGGAACATCGCCTAGTTACTTAGTCAAAAATGCAAACTCTAGCTTTGGTATCAAATGAAAATCTTACTAAATGCAGCGTGTATCAATATTCTACAAATATAATTTGAAATTATACCTGTAACTTGGTTTCATGAGATTACTGTATTTAGTATCTTAAGAGCCAGGCTGTACAAGAATTTCCCTTAGATAACAGTTTTTTCGTGTTATTTGTAACCTAAATAATTGTGACGAAGACGATAAGTAGAATTAACCTGATTCAGATCGTCAACAGTCACAGTTACGAAAACTGGAAAAACTTTTCGCTCTTCGGTACTTGTTATGCTAAATTATTTTCTTAAATCCCAAAATCTTTGTTGTATAAGGATTTTACGTTAATTCATTGGTTATTTTGACAAATTTGGTATCAAAAACAATAAAATCCTTTATTTATATGGGTTGTGGGGTAAATAAACCCATATTTGGCATAACAGTTACGAAAACTGGAAAAACTTTTTTGTGGTTATCTCGATGAATCCTCAAGTGCTAATTTTAGACGACAGTGAAGAATGGCTGGCGTTACATAAAAGCCAGTTAGAAAATGCAGGAATCAGTTGCTATGCTACCAAAAATTCAATTGAAGCTATAGACTTTGCCACAAAATACAACATCAAGATAGCCCTGATTGATGAAATTTTATTTACTCTTGGGCAAGAAGGAGAATTACAACGCTTGCAAGGAAGAGGCGTTATCCGTGAACTTATTAATCGTGGTATAGCTACTAGGTTTATCTTCATCACTGCCTCACCTTACAACAAAGGTAAGCTGAATGAACCAGGATTTTGGAGAGAATTTGTATCTTTAAAAGTTCTGCCTGGTGTAATTGAAGTCATTAATAAACAGGAAATAGACCACAACCAGGAGGAAACTTATGAGCGAGTAATTAATCTTATCATAAATCTCAATCAACAGACTCATAAGGTAAACAAGATTAATAGGGGAAAAACTCCATTAGCACAATTTTTTCAACTAGTAAAAAACCTTCGGGTTGATTTTAGTATGGTCTTATTCACCATCAACATTCATTCAGATAAGGAAAATAAAATGACTATTAAGCACATTTATGTATCCAATAGCAATGGTGTCTTCTTCAACGAAGATAAAGTTGAAGGAGAGCAAATCGGAGTACAAAATAATTATTTCACCAACCCGGATGTAGTAGAATCTGCCCAGGAAATGAATGCGATAGTTGATGTTGTATCACAAATCTATTCTATCGAAACTGATTCGCAAAAACAGCGATTTGCTGAGGCTTTGAAGCGGGAAATTGAAAAGAGACCAGAACTTAAGGCTAAGATTGTTTCTGCCATTAAATCTGGTGGAACTGAAGCATTTAAGCAATTGTGCAGTCACCCTGCAATTGACATAGTGCTTGCTGCATATGAAGGATGGCAAAATCCTTAATTGCTTAACGTCCGATTCTTGTCCTAGAAGATAATCTAAATTGTGGTAGTGTGTCAAACTGCATCACCTACCACAATAGACAACATCAGCAGTTACAAGTATCGATTCTTGAGGTTAATCGATGAAAATTTTCAGAAAGTTGCTTGTATAGACTCTACAGAGGCAGAATTAGCAAGTCAGTTCTTGTAACCTGGTTACAAGCTTTTATCTGGGGTATCGCTTGCATCCCTAATGGGGTAATAGATAGAGAATTTAATGCTAAAAATAAGTTTTGTTGTAACTTGGTTAATTGTTACATAATTTTCGTCTCTAAATCGGAGGTTTTATAAGAAGTGGACAAGTATACAATCATCTCGCTAGACAAAGGAGATCACTCTTTACCAATTTTACAAAACTTAAAGAAGAATCTAGCAATTTTCAAAACTAAATTTCTTTTAGAGGATTAACCAAGTTTGAGGAGGTGAATGAGGAGGTTAGTTTTATATGTCTCTAGCAGCTAGTAAAGGAGGAGTATATGCAAAGCACAATGATGCTATTGGTTATGATATCAATATAGTCAGACAATGGTTATCAGTAGGTCAAAAACAAATTACTAGTTATCAACTTTATCAAAATTTAGTTGAAACATCAGGTCTTATACAGTTAGAACTAGGTATAGGCAATACTTGTGGATTAGAATGCCAACATTGCTTTTTGGGTTATGAAAGTGGCACTATGATCAGCCAATTAACACCCATGCCAATCTTACTAAACACAGTCACAAAAATGATCGAGCAAATGGGTACAAGATTAATTGCAGTCACAGATAGAGATGCTCTTACTCCCAACCGTTCAATCCCCTTGTTTGAACATATAGCTAAACTTCGCACAAAATATCCCCAAATCAAGATGGGTGGAGTTACTAATGGTTTAGCTATTGATAAATATGCTGATAATTTAGAGCAAATTCAACTCGATTATTTAGATATTTCATTAGACGGCTTACGTGATGAACATGATGCAATTAGAGGAAAAGGTAAATTTGATTTAGTCTTAAAAAACTTAAGAATTGCTGTAAATCACCAGTTAGCCAAAAGAGTAATTGTAGCTACTACACTCCACCGCTTCAATGATGATTCAGTTATTAAACTAATTCATAAACTTATTATTGAAGAAGAAATACAATGGTTTGATATTGGTCTTTTGATGGCTGTAAAAATGCAAAACTACCAGCTACAATCCAAGGATATAGTAGTCTTTTTAGACAGCTTATCTCAATCTCTTCAGCCAATTAAAATTTCTAAATCAGTCACGATTTTAGTAGAAATTTGTGCTTATTGTGCTGCCTTTATTCCAGCTTTAATAGAAAGTGGTTGGCTAATTCCAGAAAAGATTCGTCAAGATGAATATGGACACTTATATCAAAATATTCACATTAATGACTCTATAACCATCACACTTCGCCCAGAATTAATTCCTGAATACTGGCGACACACTTTGCGGATTTCATCAGATGGTTATGTAGTCGGAGGATGTGAACCTTTAACCCAAAAAGATTATACTCACCTAGCTGTCAGCAATATTCAGATGGAAGATATCCAAAATATTTACCACAAAGCATTAGCAATAAACTCACCTTTTTATCATGCAATTATGAGTTACGACCAGTCAAGTTGCCGTCATAAAGCTTGTTTTTCTCATTGTTTAGGTGGAGATTCTCTTTTAGCTAAGGCGGTATACGATGATTACAACGTGAAAGATCCTAACTGTACTTGGGACGAATATCAATATAAAAATATGCTGAACAACGAAAAATACAGCACTTTGTGTAACGGTTTGGTACAATAATTGAGAAGATAAAAGTAAAAAATAAGACAAAACTCTACTCGGCATATCTGCGTAAGAAAATTATTAGCGTTTACGAAGCGGGAAATACATCTATGCTGTAACTATAATTATATCTCTATCAATACCTTAGCCAAACCCCTGAAACCCTATTGATATCTTCACGATTTTATTGGGTTTCAGACCTATATTTTGAAAATTGGCTAAAGTATTGTCTATATGCAGTAAACCAAAAAGTTTTTTCCTGAAGGGAGATCGCCAAATACTGTGTAGTATAAAATACTTTTTTATTCCCGATACTCTAATCAGCAGACATAGTATAGATAATAATTACTTATGATTAGCTGGTTAATAATTTCTTGACGCTAACCGGATGGAATATAAATGCTTTCAACGACTTGATATTTCCTCTGTATAGCTTGAGATAAAAAGGCTAACATCTGTTTGAGTGTAAAAAGTGTGCGATAAATTAATCTACTACCTTTCCTTTTACGACTGATTTTGAGCCATAGTAGATTCACCCAGATGTTAATTAGAAGAAAGGATATTCCAATGAATAGTAATCTCAAGACTGGATTTTTGTTATTCGTCTTAATTCGACAAATATTTTTCAGACGATAACTAGTTTCAATGCCAAATCTTTTTCGATAATCTTGATAGATGTAATTTAAATTTGTTTTTACCTTATAAGCAACATAAACAAAATATTGAACTCCATGCTTTTTATGCTTTCCCTTTCTATATTTACAGACAACCCATAAATCAAATGTGACGAAATCATCTTTATCTCTTGTAATGGTATAGGTAGTTTTATAACTTTTTTTACCCTTGAGGAATTGTTTGATTCCTCCTTTTTTTCCAGTCTTGATAGCAGGCATAAGAAAGGGAATATCTAATGCCTGTAACCATCTAATTACAGGAGTATTAAAAAATCCCCTATCCAAATAGAGTTTTTTTACATTTATTTTTAGGGATTCAAGTTCTGCTAATAAATAAGTAATTAAAGCCACACTAGTATCTAATTGGCGAACACCTCTTATTGCTAGAGTTACACGCTTATTATTACTAATAACATATAAAATGAATTAGTACCAGATTTAGCTTCACTTCGATATATGTAGGGTAATTCTGACGATGTTGGTTGACCATAATAACAAATTAAATTTAAATCAATCGCTATTTTTAAACACCCTTTTTTTAATCCTAAAGGAATTCGACTTTTTAATGCTTGATTGATTTGCGCTTCTAATTCCTCAAAATTGTTAATTTTATTGAGATGATATCTAATATCATTAGCTGTCGGAATATTTTTTAACAATTTAGCAGTGTTTTCAATACTATCTCCACTGCTGGCTGCTTTAACCAGAATCTCGAATAAAGTTTGTTGGTCACAGGCTCCTTGAGTTTCAATGGAAAAATTTTATAACTATTCACTGAATAACCTCATCAAGAGTTTCTGAGTCGGTTAAAACGAGTTCTTCTGTAGACTCGCCCCGCGTGGCTTTTGTTAGAGATGAAACAGTCAATTTTTTCAGCCAATATGCTACACACTACTTTCATCATTTCATATTTTGATCCAGTGCAAATTATGATAACTATTTCTTATATATTTGGTATTCTATAGTACATGAGTATCTGTCGTATTCTGTTAGTGATGCCTGCTGCGTCTGTAGCAATAGCGTCAGCACTCCGTAAAAATAACTCTTTGGGAAAAACTTTTTGGTTTACTGATATGTAAATTTTTATATTTACTGTGGATAGGATAACATATTGAACTGGTATAATCTGCAAAGAGGAGTGTAATAAAAAGTAAGTGGCTAAATTCTTTATGACTTCTAACCCATATTTTTCCAGTTATGTTGAAAGGATTCAAGAAGCTTTAGCAGTTTTCTCTATGACTGATGCTGAATCTGCAAGGTATGTCCAGTTTAACGACTCTATTAATAATTATCACCCTAACTTTTTGATTTTTGAGATTTTATTTAATTATAAATATCAGAATCAAGAAGAAACAGTTATTAGAAGAAGATTTGATCCTCATGTTTCTGACCAATTATTCAACACTTTCCAAACAGAATCATTATTAAATGATGTCAAGAGATTATATGATAATGCTAACTTTCGGAATTTAGACTGGCAATCAGTTAAGTGGGAAACCCAAGAAACTGATGAGTTTGGTATATCAGATATGGCGGAAGTCATGCAGCGTTTAGACAAAATTTATTACGATAGAATAAAAAAATTAGAGCCAGGTGAAATTCTAGACAAAGATGAATTAGATGAAATAAAACAGATAATTAAAAAATTAATTACGCGATACGAAATAGAATTTATTCCTACTAATTTTGGTGCTACTGCTGTTATTTATGAAGCCTGGAAACTAGGTAATCTACTTCCTTTGGGTAGTCAAGAAAAAGATTTAAACAAATTCCAGAAAATGATTGATGGGTTGTTTATTTGTCAAAACCAACCCAACACCAAAGATATATTATTAACAATGGCTCAGAATCTAGGACTATCGCATTTAACAGAGATCGAGAAAAGCCGACTTAGAAATGACAAGGTTTGGACGAGGCAATTATATAATGGCCCTTCTCAAGCCTGGTTCGCTTGTGTAGAGAAGTCTTTAATTCATAAAACTCCCTATACTAATGAACATCCAAATTTTTTAAAGAATTATCTGATTCATTTTCCATTAATCATTGATAACTACTGGTTTGCTGGCATGGCATATTTATTTGCTCAATGGGATACAAGAGAGCCAGAAACACCAGAAATTTTTCAAAGACAAAAGTATTTTAAACTTTATAATGTTATTCAAACAGTCTCAGAAACACTGAAGTTTTCTCTGAAATTTGATGCTTTATCAAAAATAGAGGAGAAATTGAAAAATAACCTAAGCTTACCCGATTTATTTCTAGAAACAGTAAAAGATTATTTTGTGAACTTTAATGTTGCTAAAACCGGAGAAAATACCAATAAATCTTCGACTAATACTATGTTAGTTTATTCTGAACATGGTGTCGATATTTATGGACCCACATGGTTAACAGAAAAACATAGAAATTTAATTAAAGAAGAATTGGATGGGCAGAAAAAGATAGTAGGTATTAATATTCCCGGTTTATATGAAGAACTACTTTTAAGGAAAAAAGAAGCTGAGAAAATTCAAATGCGGGGTAGAGAAGAACAATCTAGACAAATAGCACATCAAGCGGCTGGTTTAGTAGCTGAAGTTTGGGATGATCCGGCAAAAGAATCCCTGAAACCGAGAACAAAATCATCTCTTTGGCAATTGAAATCCTTAATAGAGATTTGGGGTAACTTTGATCTCAAAGCGTCGAAAAATATTTCTGAAGAACCAGAACCTGATTTTCCTGAATGCGAAACTTTAACTAATAAACAGGTTTTTTATGAGTTGATTAATATTAGTCTAAGTCATGCTTTAGGACGTGCAACATACACTCGCACCTTAGAAGAAACAAGTGATATTGAAACTCAAAAAGTTGATACAAAAACAGTTGATAAAGCCTTGGAAATTTCAGCAAGTTTAGAACCAGTCTCCATATTTAGTAATGAGGTATTTGAAAGTTCTTTAGAAGCAGCTATTGAATGGTCAAATGGGGATGGTCCAGATTGGTTACGATGGAGAGGTTTTGCTATTTGTTTTCATCATTGTTTTTGGCAAGCAGCATATCATGCCTTCCGTGCTAAATGTGCTGGTCAAGCAGGTCCATATTTACTGATACAAGTAGAGAAAGATAAAGTAATTATTAAAAATCGCAAACAACTCAAGCTATTACAACAAGAAGAACCAAGAGATATGACATTTTATGAGTCTTTAAATAATCGTATGCAAGACATTTTAGAGATTAAAGTGCCACCAGTAGAAGATGATTTATGGTATACAGTTATCAATAAAAAGTAATATAGAAATTCGGTTTGATTCCTGAAATTACTTCCGTAGGAAAGCAAGAGGATTTCAGAAGATTAAAGTGTACGGAGTTTTGTTCAAAAATAAAATAGGAGTCCTATATTTATGACAGTAATAAGACAATATTTAAATCAAAATGACCAATGCTTAGGATATGTCTGGAATCAAGAGCAAGGACAAAAAGTAGTAATTGTTGTTGATGACAGTTTTAAATTGGTTAAATATGATTCTCCTCCAAATGCACATGGCTATGGTTTAAAAGTAATTTTTGATAAACTGAGCCGTCGTGATGATATCCTAGCAATTGGTTTTTTTGACTTACCTCAATCACCTCAGATTCAAGATATTCAATTAATTGTTGAGACTATCCAAGCTTGGATAAGAGAACTACAATTTCAAAATTATAAGCTATACTTACTAGTAGATTATTATCATGGTCAGGAAACTACGAGAAGTAACGCACATGGGATAGATTTTGTGGATTATTGGCAAGAACATCAACCTCTAAGAGCAAAAAAAATTGCTCATTTAAGTATTGCTGGTGCTAGTTCTGGGGAAGATATACCTAACCCTTATGATTTAGAATGTTTTTCAAAACCATTAATTCACTCTTGTAAGCAGGATTATAAGCAACTACCTGAAGCTTTTTTGTCTTGGTTAGATATTGACGAACATCCTCTATACCGACTATGGCGTTACTCGGATAGATGGTTTTTAAGCGATGATACAACAATCCTAGTGAAGCATAACTTTGGAGAGGTGAGAAAATTCTTATTTGAGTCAAAAGACGATAATGATTTTTTTCACGCTAGTGAATACAAAAGGAAAATCACCGATGCCTTATACATTAATCTACCTAACGCTTGGTGGGAAAATGAGGCATCAGCTAATAATATTCATGAGTCACTAAAATGTCTGGCTGGTGCTTTTTTTTGTGGTCAAACCAACAATAGTGCAAAGCGTAATCTTTGCGTTGGCTCTGCTTATATTATAGCATTAATGGCTCATCAAAAAGTTTACGGAAATGCAGATATTTTCATAAATGACCCTGAAACTTGGATTGCTTGTTCACACGCTAGTAGTCCAATTTTCGCTTTACAGGAGCAAGAAACGGCACGCACTTCAGCTATTGCTCTCTATGACTTATTTATTTGTCTATTTACCCCACGCCATACAAATCAAGAAAGCTCATCCGGAAAATCTTTAGTACGTAGTGTATGCTTTTATGAAGCAGGTAGAGTTTTAAAAATACAACTTAACTGGAATGCTCAAAAACCATCGTTAGATAGTCCAGACAGTCTAGCGAAAATTAATAGTAAAACATTTCAACAACCAACAATAAATATGTCACAAATTGCTAAAAATACTAGGACTACTATTTTGAATTTATGGTGCCAAATGGCAATTAGTGAAAGTGGATTTATGAGTCCGGGAGTTGTATACATGGAAGCAGACACAATAGTAATTGCTTCTACAAAGTAAACTAACACCAACATTACATCAATTATGAATAACATACAATTAATTCAACCTTACCTAACTGCTTGTGTGATTTGCAGAGATAATAGAAATTCTCTTTGGGCAAAAGCTTTATTAAATAATTTTGCTGAAGTATACATCATTGCATCCAACAGTGATTATAGAAAATTTAACCATAGCGATACAGAAGGGGTAATTATTCCCAAAAGCAAATTACCTACATTCATAGATGCTATATTTTTTCATTCTAGTGATGAACAACTTTGGCGTAGTTGTAATTTAAATTCTCAACATATTTTTGAGTTTAATACTCCTGGCAATCCTGAAGTTAAAGAAGGTATTTTGCCAATATTACGTCCAACAGCGCCAAATTTTGCAATTAAACTACAAGATATTGAAGAGATAGCTGACTATGTAACTGGAAAATCCTTAAGTTTGCCTCTTATCTGCCGTAAAACTTTAGAATTACTGCCAGCACTGTCATTGCTTTCTCAAACTTATCTAGCAGTATATTCTCAGCAACAAGAAGTATGGCATCCATCATGGTGGCTTAACGGTTTGGGTATTTCAGAGTATAGCCAAAAACAAGCTGATTACCTGATAAATTTATTAGATAGTGAGTGGCAGATAACCAGGAGAAATAATAGTGATAAACAAGATGTTGCAACTTTAATCCATCATATTGCTTCATCTACACTCTCTGAAAAGCAAATCAATCCAAATATAGTAGTAGCGGCTGATCAAGTCCTTAACACTCAACTGTGTTTACAATCTATTGATTTAGTTGTGAGGAAAATTAAATCTCAATTTAATACAATTTTAGCTTTTAGGGACAGTTTAACAAGTGTTGCTACAGCCGGTGTTATCTCTACATTGAATAATATTCCCACGTTATTTATTGATGAAAATGAACATCTACATAAATCGAAGGCTTTCAAACAATCCGTCATTATCATGGCAGAAAACCAGTTAAAACACCTGCCAATGCTGAGAGTAGAAAACTTCAGTGGTGCTGTTTTAGTGTTGACTGCTACTCCGTTTTCACTCTTAAAACAGCAGTACCGAGTTCTGCTTTTTGGACATGGTTCTCATGATTGTTTCGGCAGTTCTTGGGTACTTCCTGATTTGCTAAATAAGATAGCAGAATTAGTCCCATTAGAGCCAGAAAACCTTAAATTTTTGCAGAAAGAATTACAAGCTATGCAAAAAATAAGGAATAATCAAATAACATCATGCCTGGAAAATATTAAATATCTTAAAAATCTAAGTCATGAAGATGATCAGAGAATAAAAGATATAGAAAACGCTATTGAACAATGGCGAGCAGATGCTCGCGTAGCTTGTCATACAGTCGTGAAAATTGGAAATGAGCGTCAACAATTACAACAGCACTTTCAAACAGCACTAAATAATCTTAGTATTCAGGATAACGAACAAAGATATCAGGCAATATCTAGATTAGAAGAAGCATTTAACCATTTAAAAGACCTGTTACAATCTACTGGTGAAAAATTTATTTCTTCATATTAAAAAGGTGAGAATGTGATTGATTTCAGTATTTTAGTGCTAGATGATGATGAACTTTGGGTAGCGCTACATGAACGGCGATTAGAACAAGCTGGTTTTATCTGTCACTCTACTCAAGATGCCAAAGAAGCTATCAAAATAGCTAAAACAAACCCAACTGTCAAGTTTGCACTAATTGATGAGATTCTCTATGTTACGCCTACTTCTGAAACTGAGGAGCAAAGAGAACTCCAACGATGGCAAGGAACGGGTGTGATACGAGAAATCTGCGCCCAACGCTCTGATATACAAATTATTGTAGTTACAGCAGCCCCTGTTTTTCTGAGTGATGGTGATAATCAACTATTTAGACGGGAAACAGCAAAATTGCGGAGGCAAAAAGGAGTTATTGATGTCATTCACAAATCAGATATAAAGGAAGATCCTGATGGTTCTTACGACTGGCTAATAAACTTACTTAACCAGCCTAATGTATCTGCTAACACTTCTGTAGTCACACCAAAAGTTTTAATTGGTTTAGGGTTCACAAGCGATGAACGTCAGGCTATGGCTGAACAGATGAATATGCCTAAAAAGCAATATTTGTCCATAGCTCCTTTGCTGGAAAAAGGTAAATCAGAGAAAGCTAAACTGAAAATATTAGATAATTTTTGGGAGAGGGCGAAGGAAAAATCTGTGTTATTAGAAATGCCTGGTTCTAAAAAACTTGATCCTTTATCAGGAATAAAAGCCGAATCAAGTGCTTTCCAAATATTAGCTTGTTTGGCAAAAAAAACTGAATTACAAACTCCGGTAATTATTTGTGAGCAAGATTATAAATGTTCACCACGTAAGTCAAAACCGCAAGTAGATGATATTCCTGAGCATGATCCTTCATCTGTTAGGGATTATACTTATGAGAATGGAGTTCAATTTGAGGGAGGAACAAGCAAAAACTCCCCTCTTAAGGTGGCGATACACAGATTAAGTAGGCAATTAAGTAAATTCAATGTTGGTCCTGCTGGTAAGTTATTTATGTATAAACCAGAGGATAAAGGCTACCATCCTTGTTTTGAATTAGGCATTGTTCTCTACACAATAAAGAACAGGTAATTGATGCTTGTGATTAGTGAGTGGCTAATTCCTATTTTGGGAAGGGCTGAAAAGAAGGCGATCGCGTAAGCCCTGCTGCAAGTAGTTCGCTTTACTCATCATGTTCATCTTCTAACTGGTAAATCCGCATTGATGGATGTTCGTCCATCATCCTCCAGTAACATCCTAAAATCCTAAAACAGATTGAGAAATCCAGTAACAATATTCATAAGACGATGATAACATTCATCAGCATTAAATTTGACAGTACAGATACCATCACGTAATAAAACCTATTAGGTAGCCACCAAGATTAATGATTAAAACGAAGAAATGCTATATCAGTTATATCTTTAACAACTTGTACTGCCTCAACACCATAAGTTAAAGGTGATTGTAGTTTAAGAATCAAACAAAATGGTTTTTTATTACCAAATTTTGACTTTAAATACCTATCATAATTTTCCTTCAAATAGTGAACAGCACCTTGATCAGGGGAAACGCATCTTATCAATAAGGACTATTTAATCTCAATAATGACCCAAAAATTTGCATTAACGTCTACTTATTGACAATAATTTAAACCATCACGATGACTCTGAAAAAATCCATCAAACGATAAATACCGATTCTTTCGTTTATACACAAAAATAGTATTTTGTCAATAAAATTTAGATGCGTTTCCCCTGGCACCTTGATTACCTTTTGATGTCTGTCCACAAATTAAAATTATAGGATAAGAGTCAGATTCTGGATAAAATCTTGCTAAAATAGCGTGTTCATCCTGATTTTTCACATATCTATACTTGTCTTCTTTAGTAACTATCGCAATATTATCAGGATCGTTAGGTATATAAGCATTAAAATAAATACCCTGAATGAATGTTTCTAAATGAACTTTAGTTCTTTGATTAGAGTCTGGTCCGCCTATACAAAATTCGGCTGTTTTTCCTGGGCGTTCTAATATGCTTTCAAAATGTGCAATGACTAATTTGCCATGAATTTCATCTATAAGCCTTGTAACCTCAATCAATGTTTCTACATCTCCCAGAGCCATTGTATTTTTATGGTTAGGATTAGAATCATGATTCATAACTACAAGACAATTTTCTTTAGAAGAAATACCAAAGAATGCAGACTTTCTATTTAGAATCTGTAATGCTCGAATTTTTCCCCACAACCAAACAACAACAGCAGTTACGATACTAGTTATAATACCAACTGTAAAATTCTCAATGACGGATGGAGATATCAATTCTTTCCCAGTCTGGTAAATATCTGCTTTAGCTTGGGTGGCTGTGGTGACAATGCAAGTCGTTATGGCTGCTGCTAATAATAGTTTCAGGTTCATGGTTTCCTCTAAAAATTTAGTAGGGTACGAGTGGCGATCACCTGGGTTTCCCTAAGAATTGGGAGAGCGATCGCTCAATTTCCCCCAAGAATTTAGTAAGAGCGATTCCTACGGAGCGCTTCGCTATCGCTTTCTCACGCCATCCTTGATTAAGTAGGTGAACAGAAAAATTTAAAGGTATATAACGGTATGTAAAGTTGTCTCAATGCGAGATTCTGATTGAGTTTCAGCCATTTTACAAAACGCAATACCCCTCATTTTTATTTTGTTCACCTACTTAGTTCTTGATTATTCATTTTAGAAACGTTTTTGTTTTGGGGTTGTGTATTTGCAGACGAATTTGGTAAACTAGAAGTACAACCAGCAGCTTTAAATTGTTGAGAAATTTGATTTTTTTCTGATGCTTCAGATATATATTCAAGTAATCTATTTAGCGGTTCAATAGGTCTGGGAGAACGTAAAGGAATCTCACTATTATTGCTGACAAATCTGCCATTTTTGAGGAATGCTGATCCTAAATAATAATTTCCTTCTTTGAATAACACTTCTCCACCATTTGTTTTTATTAATCCATTAGATAAAATGCCAGTCTTGAAACTGCCATAATCTTCAGCAGTTGAAACAATGCAAACTTTACCTTTGGTATTTGAAGGGTAGATGTGTTCACTATTTTCATATCCAGACCATATACCCATAAAAGGTGCTAGTCCTGGTTCAGTCTTTGACCAAGCACGTACAAAGGATTCTCTTGTCTTCTTTTCTACTTGAGTACGTCTATCTTGAAGATAACCAGCACCTACATTATTATTTTTGGTTCTCCTAATTTGTTGCTCAAGTTCTTGACGTAATCTTTTAATTTCTGCATTAGTTGGTTGTCGAGTTTGGGCTAATACTGATAATTCGTTAACACCTAAAGTTATTAAACTGAATCCTAAGATAAATAGCGATCGCTTCGCCCACGGTAGGTATCGCTGTACTTGTGGTAATACTAATTTTTGGGTCTTCAAAACAGGTTTCATAGATTTTCCTTGAAAATGTTCAAAATTTAATCAATGGGTTCTTTAGTGGAGCGATCGCCTAATTCCCTAATTCCCCTTCAATAATTGGTTAATTCCGCAATTCATGTACGCGCTGCCATTCTTCCGGTGTAACCTTGTAGTTAGTGCCATTGGGGACACGAATAACCATTAAATGCTGTAGCATAGGGTCTTGTTTTAAGTTTTCCCGTAGTAGTGGTTTATCTAACAATTTGCTGGTAAAACGAATTTTGACACAGGTTCTATTACTGGCACGACTGGTATCAATCCAATAACCAATATCAGCAGGGGTGGCGACGTTTTTGGGGGATTCAAGAATTTCAGTGATCGCATAGATTCCGGCTTGTTCTCCAGATACCCAAATCAGCACCCCATCACCAGAAACCATGTCTTTGGCATAGCGCGTAACTGACCACAGCATCTGCTCAAAGTCTCTAATGGGGGTAAAGACAAGATACCCGCAAAATTTAGCACGACGTAAAGTTTTGTAAAGTAGTCATGTATTTTATGTCTTTCCAACATTCAAACATTGCCTAGTTTGGCTCATTTTAGGTAATGTTATGAGATCAATTGAGCGGAATAACAAAGGTTTTGTCCTTTCTTGATAAAAGTCTTCAACTTCCGTTTTCGGCAATGTTTTACAAGATGGGATAAATAAGCGGGAAGCTTTTATAAGACTGAAAGCCTTACTCAGTGTGCTTTTTTAGCATATAGACACAGGCGATAACGTTGAATTTGTTACAAAACTTTACGTCGTGCTAAATTTTGCGCGAATCTTGTCTTTACCCCTACTGCTGCGTTAACCTCAACTGAAATTGATATGATTGCGGCTTTCGGAACAGAGAAGTCACTTTTGGCAGTGAATAGCAATCGAGTTGCTATTGAAGCTTCTATAAAAATACAAGGAGCTATGGGATTAACACTAGCAGATCCAGTAGCAATGGCAGTTGCTCTTGATCCAGCCATTGTTACCCGTCAAGGAAAATATTTTGTGGATGTAGAAACAACAAGTGATTTAACTCGTGGGATGACAGTGGTTGATCAATTAGGTGTTCTTGACAAACAACCGAATATAACTGTGGTTTGGGAAATTGATATACCAAGATGGAAAGAGATTTTATATAGTTGTTTAAAAGCATAAAATCCTGGCGATTAAAACAAATTTAAAAACTCTGTAACAACATCCATAGGACGATTGAAACATTCACCAGCATCAAATCTAACGGTACGAATACCATCACGTAATAAAACCCTATCTCTTCTATAGTCTCTAGTTTTTTGTGATGCTTCTTGGTGGTGAACTCCATCAAGTTCTAGAATCATACATTTTTGTTTATAGAATACCAAAAAATCTATTTCTACTCTTTCCTTTGATTGATTATCACTATTAGAAATAGGTAAATCAGTTAAATCCATATAAGCTGTAATTACTGCTAATGTTGTGGTCTTTAAAATAGTTTTCATGGTTTCCTTTAAGAATTTGGTGGGGTTTTGGAAATAGCGATAGCGAAGCGCTCCGTAGGAATCGCTGATGGTGATTGACCTGATGCTAACTATTTCCAAGAGTAAATACCACCCCGACGTAAAAAAGCATCTATATTCCAACCAACTTGAGTTAGGGGTGAAATGAGTAATCGTACAGAAAGTTACGCTAAGGCTGTAAGCCATACTGGATAAGCATTCTGTCAATCAATATTTTTGGTAATTCTCAACGTACCAATTTACCTAAAGTTTATTTGATACAGCATTTAACAACGTAGCTATAAGGATTTCAGGCTACAAAAACCAGAGACGTTTAAATGGTACAGTTTTATCTATGTCAATCAGGATGTTACCAGCAGGGTTTCAAGTCCTTATCGTAACTTTCTGCATGGCTGCTCATTTACCCCCTATTATTAAATAATAACATTTTTGTTGATAAATGTACCAATAAATTACTATCCTTTCCTATTATTAGGATTTTATTAATGTTTCTGATAAATAGATATATGGGGTATAATTGCAATATTGCTTTAATTGACAATTATAATAACTATTTATCAAGGCGAAATCTGACTCCTTCTTCAATTTTCTTCCTATTCCCTGATTCAAAATCCTCAACTCCAGTATATCCCAATGTTAATTAAACCTCAAATTAAAACTCCAGAGAAATTACCGTTTTTAGAAAAATTATGTTGGCAAAGAGAAGATATAGAAAATCTTACTCCTTTAGAAATGCTGAGAATATATGAACGAGGGTGGCATTACCGGGGAGTTTTAGGCGACTTGAGCCATACAGAAGCCTTATTTGTGCAACAATTAGCTCAATATTATCATTCATGGTTAGGAGCAAAAATGTTTGAAAGGGAATTTCATCAAAAAATTTTAATTGTTCTTAATCAATTAAATGCTAATTTTTTATTAGAGTGTGGCGCGTATTTTGGCGGTGGGACTCTGGTTAGTTTAAATCATGGAGAATATAGATTAAGCAAGGATATAGATTTTCTCTGTTCCACTGGTACTGGCTACCGATTACTACGCCAAAAAATAGCTGAAAATCAATATAATGCCCTTTTTAATACTCAAAATAATCTCAACCTACCCGGAGAAATTAAAGCTGACCAGTACGGAATAAGATTTGCCATTATTGTTGATGAAACTCTGATTAAATTTGAGATAATTATGGAAGGACGGATTGAATTGGGAGAAGCAGATTATCCCAGTTGGTCGCCTGTCCCATGCTTAAATCAAATTGACAGTTTTGCGGAAAAACTTTTAGCTAATTCTGACAGATGGAATGATTCCTCGGTAGAGTCGAGAGATTTAATTGATTTGGCTATGCAAAGGCTCAATTCTCCCATTCCTCAAGCAGCTATTGAGAAGGCAGAATCAGCTTATCCTGTAATTGAACCTTTAAAAAAAGCGATATCCTTATTCCAAAATCACCCCAATTATCGAGACAAATGTTTTACGGCTTTGAGAATTGCCGAACCCAGTAAAATTATTGATGGTATTGATTTAATTGCGGCTGATTTTAATTTAAACAAGACACCTAGAACATTTAGCGAATCTCAACAAGGCTGGGAATGACAATTGATCGCTTTTCTTCGCGGCAAACACAAACAAATCCACTCTTTTCTAAGAAAATTGTGTGACATAGGTGCTACAGTCATAATTCATTGAGGATTTTCCCACAAAGTTGAAGCCACAGAGATATCATATCTTTGTCCTGTTTCTGTAATTTGAAAGTCCAGAATAAAATATTTATTATCAGAGAAATGCTGATGTTTCCTAGCAATTAGTTCATCAATCATTTGTGTAATCGCCTGTTGAGTTTCTGCATCCTGATTTGATAACTGTTGTTCCAAGAAAGTATCAAGTGTTGTTTTTTGTTGAGATTCAGGCATCACCGCCGCATTCCAGGCTATCACAGCCAAACTAAATAATGATTTACGTCGTTTTGATGTGTGTACATTATCTAAGTACGGAGCAACGAACTGTTGGAGAATTTCTGACATTTTTATAGCACCCTTGGGTTCTATGGGCATATTTGCAGCCAATTCCCCAAATCCCCCCTCTTCCATCTTCTTTCTCAGTGCTTCCAGGTTTTTCTGCTTATCTTGGGAACTCTGTCCTTGTTTCATCAACTCATGAAAACCCTTAGACTTTCTCGCCATAGTGCATCTCCTGTTTTGATTATTTCTGGGTTTCTATTCCAACAATTGTTCTAAATCACTCAACAATTTCTCTAGCTTTTTGGTTTTTTTAGCATCTTCCCACACCTGAGCATTCTTCAACCGTTTACCAATCTCGGAATATTTAGCATTCAATGTTTCTTTGGCTGTGATTTTCCCTGGGGTTAATTCCTTTACTAACTGCTTAATCTCACTTAAAGATAGATTTTCATTAAGAACTTTATCCAGTAGTTCCCTACGTTCACCGTCATCTTTGAGTTTAGCGATCGCCCTAGCTTTGGTGTATTCTATTTTCCCCTGCCGCAATATTTCCAATACATCATCGGGTAAATTCAATAATGGTAAACGACTGGTCCGAAAACTTTCAGCACTGAATCTACCAACACCCGACAACACTGATTCCATAATTTCCAGTTGACGGGAAACGTTTTCCGTCAGTTCTAATCCTCGTTTTTTGGCGTTGGCAACTTGATTGAGAATTGATATCACCTCACCAGAATTTACATCAAGTTCAATACTGAGTAGTTCTAGAATCCCCTCGGTTTCTTCAACTGGGTTTAAATCTTCCCGTTGCAGGTTTTCCAGTAAAGCGATTTGCAGGGTTTGGAGGTCAGATAATTCCTTGGTGATAATCGGTACTTCTGTTAACCCCGCTGCTTTGGCCGCCCGGAGTCGGCGTTCACCAGCGACTAACTCATATTCACCACCAACAGCACGCACTAATAAAGGTTGTAAAATCCCATGTTCTTTAACTGACTGCACCAGTTGACTGAGTTTTTCCGGGTCAAAATAGCGTCGGGGTTGTTGAGCAGGTAAACGAATTTTATCAATATTAACGGTGGCAGTTGGTGATTCTACATCCATACTCAGCAAATCTTCCACACCCCGCATTTTTGGGAGTTCTAAAGGTTTCTTGACCATTACAGTTTCTCCATCCCCTGGGCGATTTTCTTCAGAACTGCGATCGCTGGATGTTTGGAGTCATATACAGCTAAGGGTTGACTATTCATCACCGCATCCGCAAAGGCTGTGGCACGGGGTATTTTCGGATAAACTTTGGCTAGTGGTGATAACTGCTGTTCCAAAGCCTCCAAAATCACTTTGTCTTGGTTGGCGTTTACGTACAAGGTTGGCACAAATCCGGCGATCGCTAATTTCGGATTGATATGTTTCTTCACCTGTTTGATGCTATCCAATAATAACTCCGTTCCCTTGAATGCTTTGTAATGAGTCTGAACTGGCACTAAAACATGAGTAGCAGCACAGAGTCCGAGAATACTGAGGATACCTAAAGAGGGAGGACAGTCAATCAAAATGAAATCGTAGTTATTTAAAATGGGTTCTAAAGCTTGTTTGAGTCGTAGTTCCCTGGCCATAACCGCAGAGAGTTGTAATTCTACCGCACTGAGGGTAATATTAGCCGGGGCTAAATCCATACCGTGTAAATTGTGGTGAATTGGTAATTTAGTCTCTGGTGTGAGTAGTGAGTCAGCAACGATTTCTTCAAGTTCATGGGGTTCAAGTCCCATAAAAGTTGTCAGGGATGCCTGGGGGTCAGTATCCACCAATAAAACTTTATGTTTGAGGGAAAGATGATAACCCAAATTCATCGTCAGACTGGTTTTCATCACCCCACCGGCTTGATTGAAAATAGCAATAATTTTAGTCACAATTTTCTTTAAATTCTTGGTTCTACAGTTTATGGTAATACTTGAGAGTAGCCCTTTCAAGGTGGTGAAATTTTGAAGGAATATTGGTTGTTTCAACCTTCAAAAAAACCAAAATATGAGCGGAAGATTCAAGATGATAGTAATGAAATGACGTATTTCCGTTAGTCACCTTGAAAGGACTATACTTGAGAGTCAGGAAAAATCAGGGGTTATTCATTAACAAAATCCTTACTTTATTATTGCATTTTTTTGTCTTGACACTCCCCGCTCTAAAGACACGGGGATTCTTAAGATTTTACAATCCTAATATCCTGCTCACACCATTGGTGACAAGTTAAGGAAAAGGGAAAATTGTCAAGGGTGGTATTTGGAGTGGTCAAAAACATGGGAAACTCAGTCTAGACAAGTAATTGAGCGATTGAGTCCAACCATGACAACCAGTAAAAAAAACAACAGAGACCACGCAAAAAAGAAACAGCGACCAATGGTGGAAGATGAAGTAATAGCCAAGCAATTGGAAAGATTACTGACACCAGCGATTACAAATCAAGAAAATTACTACCGAAAACTAGGACTTAGAGAAAGGATACTGAATTTACCGTTGATGATGGCTGCGGTGTTAACCTTATTATGGCGAGACGTAGCCGGGGTCAGAGAAATGACAAGAATGTTAGCTAGAGACCATTGGTGACAAGTTAAGGAAAAGGGAAAATTGTCAAGGGTGGTATTTGGAGTGGTCAAAAACAGAGGGTTTTATCACTTTTATTTTTGGTTACAATTAATTGATAAAAAAGTTGACTTTATTAC
>NZ_JAQMTJ010000317.1:0-5094 GCF_028330815.1 Dolichospermum lemmermannii CS-548 | reverse complement strand
ATTTTTTACCCCACCCTAACCCTCCCCTTGTAAAGGGGAGGGAACTGGATTTTTATTGTTTCCCCCCTTTACAAGGGGGGACTAAGGGGGGTAGCAATGTGATGAAAATTACGGAATACCACTTTTCAAACATCCTCTAAGAGTAGGGACGAAGCATTCGGGCGACCTGCTTGCAGCAGCGCTTCGCTATCAATTATTGGTTTTTCTCAAAGGATATTTTCCGAATGCTTCGCCCTTACTTTATTTTAAACCACTTAGTTATCCCGTCAGCTAAAATATTAGCCATTTTCTTCTGTGCTTGAGGATTAACTATTTCCTCAAATTCATCAGGACTACTCATAAAACCCAATTCCAATAATACCGCCGGTGCAGCACTAGGACGAGTCAGGGCTAAATTATTCCAAAATACACCGTAGGAAGGTTTACCAAGTTTTTTGACTACGTAATTTTGTAAAAATACTGCGAGGCTGTGTGATTGAGGATGATACCAAAAAGTACCGAAGCCTTTAGTTTTTTCCGCATCACCATTATCCGGTAAAGAGTTATGATGAATGGAAAGAGCGATCGCAGGTTCTTCTTTATTAATTATCGTCTGACGTTCCCCCAAAGATACATCTCGATCATCTTCCCTCGTCATCACCACCTTAGCACCGCGCTTCACCAACTCATCTCGCAGCAATTGAGAAATTATCAAATTCACATCTTTTTCTAAATACCCAGTTGGACCACTAGCACCAGATTCTTTACCTCCATGTCCTGGATCAAGTACAATTTTAATGCCAGATAAAGGTAGGCGTTTACTATTTTTAAGCTGGGGTGGATGACGTAAAGTTAAAACCAAAGTTGTATTGTCATACCTCAGCTTATAACCCCACTGTTGGAGGTTTTTGAGGTTAAAAGTATATTTGATCTGTGTGGGGCTTACCTGTTGCCAATCTAGGCGAGAAATCAGGGGGTCATCATCTAGACGAATTGTGTCTGTTTGAGCAGTGGTATTGTAGAGGGTGAGAATAAAGGAGTTATTTCCCTGTTCCACACTCACCGGCACAGCACTTTCCAAAGGAAAACGCATCTCTGTCGCTTCAGCCAATTGCCGATAGCCGACACTCCGAATCACCGTCTGTGGTGCAACCGCACCTGATATAATTGTAGTTTCGTTGCTATTAATCCAAGCCCCATAGTCTAAGCGCAACCATGCACCTTCTTTTCCCGTAACACTTGCCATAGTTCCCTTTGGCAATGGTGTCAGTCGTGAATAATCGGTACTAGGTCCCGTGCGAGTAACGCCTGATTCTGATGCAATTTCCGCAACTGCTAATTGTGTGGGCGCGAGAATTTCGATTTTTCCTAAACCAGTTTGAGTTATTCTTTGATCATTCAGTTGTAAATTAAATTGAGGTTTTCCTAAATCAGCAGCATTTGCGACTGTTGTACAACCTTGGTATTTGGTAAGAATAGAAAGATTAGGCTGATTTAACCCCGTCAAAACACTTGAATTTGGAGGTAATTGTGCAAGTGAAGGCTGGGGTAAAAGGGCAATATTTTGATTTACCAGATTAACCGAGACAGTAGCTTGAGGTGGTGCAACTGCACTAAAACAAATTAATTCTCCTGGTAATCTGGCAATATCGACAGCAGGAGTCAAGGAATCCTTAGCAAAGCCTAACCCTTGAGGTAACTCAGGTTGAGTGGACACCCTGATGATCTTAATCTCTCGTTCTTGATTTTGGTAACGAACTTTAAATATATTTTCTCCTAACTGTAAGGGAAAACTGGGGGAAAAATGCCCGGCTTTGCTACGGTTAACGAGCTTACCATTAATTAAAACTTGCCCGTCGGGGGGCGCTGTACCGATAAAAAATATTTTTTCTGTGCTGGTTTGGTAGTTTGTCGGGGGAAAAACTACTAAAAGTGGTTCTTGTGCTAATGCAACTGAGGAGGTGACTAAAAAATTAAATAATACTAATCCTAAAAGTTTTTTCATGGACAAACACAGAAGATTTCAGGATAGGGACTGTGGCACAATGGCCAAGATGGAGTCAAACATAAATGATGTGGAAATGGCAATACATTGGCCAAAAAGGTTGGGACGTGGAGTTATTGGGCAAAATTCATCCTCCAAACAAGCCTCGAAAATCGTCTACACAAATTCTCCTGCGGGAGCAAAATCTATATTTAGAAGTTGCTAGAAATTGAAAATACTATGACTAAGTTTATCTTTGTGACTGGGGGCGTGGTTTCCAGTATTGGTAAGGGAATTGTAGCAGCAAGTTTGGGACGTTTGCTCAAATCACGGGATTATTCGGTTTCGATTCTCAAGCTCGATCCCTATATTAACGTTGATCCAGGGACAATGAGTCCTTTTCAGCATGGGGAAGTTTTTGTCACCCAAGACGGTGCAGAAACAGATTTGGATTTGGGACATTACGAACGGTTTACTGATACTTCTATGTCTCGGTTAAACAGTGTTACTACTGGCTTAATTTATCAGTCAGTTATTAATAAGGAACGCCGAGGCGACTATAATGGCGGTACTGTTCAGGTAATTCCGCACATTACCAATGAGATTAAAGAGCGAATTCTCAGAGTTGCTAAAGAAACTAATCCCTCCGCCGTAATTACGGAAATTGGCGGAACTGTGGGTGATATTGAATCACTACCTTTTCTAGAAGCAATTCGTCAACTGCGAAAGGAAGTAGGAAAGCGTAATGTGTTGTATATGCACGTTACTTTGTTGCCTTGGATTGCTGCGGCGGGAGAAATGAAAACTAAGCCTACTCAACATTCTGTCAAAGAATTGAGATCAATTGGCATTCAACCAGATATTTTAGTATGTCGGAGCGATCGCCCCATTCCGGTCGGCTTGAAACAAAAGTTATCAGAGTTTTGTGATGTCCCTGTAGAATGTGTTATTACCAGTCCAGATGCTCGCAGTATTTATGAAGTTCCAGTAATTTTAGAACGGGAAGGATTAGCTGAACAAGTTCTTAACTTACTACAAATGGAACAGCGTCAACCCAATATGACCCAATGGGAAAACATGGTAGAGCGGATGTATAATCCTAAATATACCGTCGAAATTGCTATTGTTGGTAAATATGTGCGGTTAGGTGATGCCTATCTTTCCGTGGTTGAATCTTTACGTCATGCGGCTATTGCGACTCATGGTGATTTGCGTCTGCGGTGGATAAACTCGGAAGTTTTGGAAAATGAACCACCGGAAAACTATCTTGCAGGTGTTGATGGTATCATTGTTCCGGGCGGTTTTGGTAGTCGGGGCATAGATGGGAAAATTGCGGCGATTAAATACGCCCGCGATCGCCAAATTCCCTTTTTAGGTTTATGCTTAGGAATGCAGTGTTCCGTGATTGAATGGGCGAGAAATGTCGAAGGCTTATCTAATGCCAATAGCGCCGAATTTGACCCATATACAGACAATCCGGTTATTAACCTGTTGCCAGAACAACAGGATGTAGTAGACTTAGGCGGGACAATGCGCTTAGGACTTTATCCTTGTCGGGTACTTCCCAATAGCCTAGCTTTCCAACTTTATCAAGAAGAAGTCATTTATGAACGCCACCGTCACCGTTACGAGTTCAATAATGTCTATCGTAGTCAGTTATTAGATTCTGGTTATTTGGTGAGTGGCACATCTCCAGATGGTAGATTAGTGGAAATTATTGAATATCCCAAACATCCTTTCTTTATCGCTTGTCAATTTCATCCTGAATTTCAATCTCGCCCCAACGCACCTCATCCTTTATTCAAAGGATTTATGACCGCTGCAATTTCTCAATTCCATTCGACAACTACCACACCCAAGCCTGTACAAGTTTCTTAGTTGTCAGTTGTCGGTAGGGGCGAAGCATTTGGAAGATAAATTATCGGTCATTGCCAAAAATAGTTCTGCAAATGCTTCGCCCGTACAGTGCGAAGCATTTGGAAGATAAATTATCGGTCATTGCCAAAAATAGTTCTGCAAATGCTTCGCCCGTACGGTTGTCGGTTTTCCCCATTACCAATTACCTATTTCCAATGCTAACTTAGCAGCGCCTACCATTCCCGCTGTATTTCCTAATTCTGCGGGGAGAATTTGCAAACCTGCGCGGGAAGTTGGTAAAACTCGTTTTTCGATTTCTGCTGTTAATGCAGGTAAGAAAAATTCAAAACTCCCACTGACACCACCACCAATAATAATTGCTTGGGGTGTCAGCACATAGAGTAAACTGGTTAAACCAATTCCTAAGTCTCTACCATATTCTTGCCAAAAAGTCAAGGCTTCTATATCTCCAGCTTGGGCAAGTGCGCCTAATTCTGCTGGTTCTTTGCCTGTGCGGCGACGGATAGCAGAGATTGAAGTATGCTGTTCTAATGAGCCTTGATTGCCACTATTACACATTTGTCCATCAGGATTTAAGGTAATTAAACCTAATTCTGCTGCTGCACCTTGATGTCCGACAAATAATTTACCATCAAGAATAATTGCCCCACCAACGCCAGTCCCCAAAGTTAGTAAAATCAAATTGGGGAAATTTCGGCCTGCACCTAACCAAGCTTCTCCTAAACCTGCACAGTTAGCATCATTAGCCAAAATTGTCGGTTTACCGGTTTTGGCTTCTAACCAATCTGCTAAGGGGACATCATGCCATCCTACTAGATTAATGGCAACTTTCGCAATTCTTCCCGCAGCATCAGCAGGACCAGGAGTACCTAAACCGATAGCGACACTTTCATTATTGGGGTCAATTTGTGATATTGCATCTACTATTGTCAATAATACAGCCTCTGGTGTTGCGGGTTGGGGAGTATCCACAGATAAAGATTGCAAACAATTACCATCTGCTGTGAACCGACCAAGTTTAATCGCAGTTCCCCCTAAATCAATACCAATTACTTGCTGCATAATTTTAATTTATTTTATTTTTACTGTTGACACTCCCCGGTCTAAAGACGCGGGGATTCTACATTCACAGACTCGCCGTTAGACGACAGGTTTGCACCAATCGCCCAAGAGGGCAAATCTCCTGTAGCGTAGCTTCCGGTATGCCCTACCGTAGTTAATCCTAATCTTAGGATGTTGATACTGGCGTTAAT
>NZ_JAQMTJ010000027.1:0-22334 GCF_028330815.1 Dolichospermum lemmermannii CS-548 | reverse complement strand
CTAATAGTAAATACATTTCAAAAAATTAATTTTTTGAGAAATTTTTGGTGTGGGCTTTAATTCTCAATAACCAATACTTATTGACAGAACTGTTACTGTTACGTACTTTTAGACTTTTTATTTACATCGAACTCAGGTTAGTATTAGTTGTTCCTAAGGCAGAAACTGTAACATCAGTGGTTGAGTTACCCGTACCGAAAGTGAGCGTTCCAGACAGTCCCAAGTAATCATTTACAGGCGTAAAGTCATTGGCAATGTCAAATCCCTTACCTTGTTCTAGGACAAAGGTATCTCTACCCAGTCCTCCGTAAAGATTGTCGTTGCCAAGTCCACCATGGAGAATGTCATCACCCGCACCACCATAGATGCGATCATTACCCGCACCACCATAGATAGTGTCGTTGCCATCGCCTCCTTGTATATAGTCAGCAGCAGAACCACCATAAATTGTGTCAGCACCTGCGCTACCGACAATATTAGTTGCAGTCGTGCTAGTGCTGAAGTCTATTACACCAGTTAAGCCCGTGCTGATCTTTGTTCCCGTTCTGACGACAACATCAAAGTTGGTACTGGTTGTATGTCCGTAACCATCATTGACAGAAACGCCTATCGTATTTGTACCCAATGTATTTGCTGTTCCTGTAAATGTTTTGGTAGTGGGGTTAAAAGTCAACCAACTGGGCAGTCCAGATGCGCTGTAAGTGAGAGCATCTCCTTCTGGATCTGAGAAGACATTATTGGGAATGGTGTAGTTAAAGACACTGGTGTTATCTACTGTCTGTAAGGGAATCGGTGTATTGATAACTGGCGCTTCGTTGAGGTCATTAACGTTGATAGTCAAAGCCTTCTCGAAGGTCAAACCACCATTGTCGGTGGTTCTCACCCGGATGTTGTAACTGGATTTAGTCTCAAAATTTGGGGAAGCCTTGATTTGCAGTTGATTCTGGCTAATGGTGAAGGAACTGTTATCGGTTACACCTGTGCCATTAACCAAGCTGTAGGTGAAGGTGTTACCTGTATCTGGGTCTGTGCTGGAGAATGTGCCAATCACTGTGTTGGCTGCGACGTTCTCGTTGACGTTGGTAGCACTTAATGCCAGATTTGTGGGAGCTTCGTTGAGGTCATTAACGTTGATAGTCAAAGCCTTATCGAAGGTCAGTCCACCATTGTCGGTGGTTCTCACCCGGATGTTGTAACTGGATTTGGTCTCAAAATTTGGGGAAGCATTAATCAGTAATTGACTCCCGCTAATAGTGAAAGCTGCATTGTCATTAGTGCCAGGAACAAAGCTATAGGTGAAAGTATCGCCGATAGTCGGGTCAGTAGTGCTAAAAGTCCCGACTAGGCTATTGGCAGTGACATTTTCATTCGTGCTGGTCGCACTTAAAGTCACGTTGCTAGGGGCACTATTAAGATTTATTCCTACCAATACTGGATCATGATCAGAAGCACGGAATTGGTCAGCATTGTATAAACTGATGATTTGCCCTGCTGACTTAAACTCAGTATTGTAATCTAAAACCGTAGGTTCATCGGCATTAATGTGCCATTTTTCTGCTCCTGTAACTTGGGTGGCTAAACTGTTGTTACCTAAAGCATGATCAAGCGCACCTACTTGTCCATCAAAAACGTAGGAATAAGAGGTATTGGATAACAGGTTGCCATATCCAGCGCTGGCTAAGGTTGTAATGGGGTCTTCTTGGGCATAGGCGTTGAAGTCTCCCAACAGTAAATAATCAGCGTCATTAGTGCCTGTGGGTTTTGTGGCTAACCATTGTGCTAAATCCTGTGCTTGACGGGTGCGCGTGCCATTAGATAAACCTTGACCATCTCCAGCGTCAGCATCACCAACACCACCAGAACTAGAACCTTTAGATTTGAAGTGATTGACAACGGCGGTAAATAGTTCGCCAGTTGAGTTTTGTTGGAATGTCTGCGCTAGGGGTTTACGTCCCACTACGTCAAATGCACCAGTACCGTAATTATCGGGCATAGTTGCCGCAGCACCAACTGGGGTAACTTTGCTAGACTTGTAAATTAATCCTACAGCGATCGCATCCGTTCCTAGTCTTGTACCAGGAGTGATAAAGCTATAAGTACCAGCACCAGCAATGGCATTTAATCCATTAACGAGATTCTGAATTGCACTATTAGAACCATAGCCATTGTTTTCCATCTCCATCAATCCCAGGACATCTGCACCTGAGTTGATAATGGCTTGAATGATTTTATCGCGCTGACGGGTAAACTCGGTAGCGGTATTAGCACCACGAGGCTCGAAAGTCAATCCATTAGTAGTGATATTGACGTTTGTATCTAGGTCATTGAAGTAGTTGAGAACGTTAAAACTAGCTACTTTGAGCGTACCACCCACTGCGGGAGGAGTATTTGGGCGGGCATTGCTGGGGGTAAAGTTAACACCTGTAGAGGTTTGGATACGATACCCTTCAAAACGCTCATCTAAAATTCCCGTAATATTAGCAACAGTATCACCACTGCGGAGGGTATTAGCAGCACTGAGAGGATTACCACCACGACCGAAAATGGTGGGGTCTAAGTTTTGAGTCCCGCTACCGTCATCTAAATAGATTGTCCGTTTGGCAATATCAGCTTGATATGCTGCGTACCCACTCACACTAGGCGCATTAAATTGAGTATATTGGTCAAGTCGGGCATCTGTTCCCGCTTGGTTACTAAACCCATCAGCCGCCAAAACTACCTGTCCATAACGTCCTAATTGGTAATTTTCGGTAACGGTGAGGTTGCCACTGCCAGCACTAATATTAACTAACATCCCTTCGTAACGTTCTAAATCAGTGACGCTAGTAACGGGTAATTGGATATTGGTAACAGTAGGTAAAGTGCTTGCACCTAAGTTAGTAACATTGGTGAGACTGGTAAGCTGAGTTAAACTAATGGATGTGCCACTGGTGAATTCTGCAACTGTGCCAGTGACTCGGACTTTATCACCTATATTACCTGTAAATAATCCTGAAGGGTCGTAAACGAAAATAGCTTCTGATGTAGCAGAGTTGCCATCAGCATCAGCATCTTCTTCTTGAACGTAGAAGCCGTTGAGTTTGGTAGAACCTTGGAAAGCACGGGTAACAATACCTTCAATGGTTTGAGTACCTGTCAAAGCAGCCGTTGAACCACTGCCTTGAATTTGGCTGATTTTGGTAATTACAGAAGCAAAATCATTATCTGTAATTGTTGCCGTCACTGAGGTAATACTAATACTGTTGTAACTGCCATCGTTACTGATTGCTGTGTGGGAGATAATGCCGTTGTGAGTTCCTTCTATTGCAGCATCATCTACTGCTGTCACTGTCACAGTTTGAGCAACATTCCAGTTAGCAGTTGTGAAAGTGAGAGTGGTTGCACTCGTTGTTATTTGGGAATCAGGAGAGATGGTAATAGTGACATTTGCAGTAGGTTGGGTGCTTAATACGACTGTATAACTATCAGTTGCACCACCTTCAGTAACGTTGGTATTACCACCTGACTGCACAATGCTGACACCGGGCAATGCTGAAGTAGAAACCTGTAAATTATCAATGGCTAAACCATGATCATTACCTGCATCATTGATATCAGACCAGCGCAGCCAGATTTCTTGGCCTGCGGCCAGGGAGAAGCCAGTGAAAGAGCTAGAAAGACTGATGCGGTTGGTGCTGGCATTACCATCCAACGCTGTAAGGGTAGCAGTAGCCACTGGACTGGTGAAGTCTAGAGAGTTTACATCAGTCCAAGTTCCCGCAGTGATGCTAGTAGCACCAATTTGGTAAGCAAAGTCTAGTTTCTGTGGGGTTGTATTGCCACCATTGCGCCATTGTTCGCCAATGTAATTAACTGAGAGGGAGGAAATGGTTGCGCCAGTGTCATTAAAGAATCGCGCACCGTAGAATATAGTTCCCGGAGTGTTAGAGGAAGTTGAACCTAAAGCTCTGTCTGAGCTTGCTGTTGCACCAAAGCTGTAAAGACTTCCCGTGTTGCTCGATCCAGTTCCAGCAGTAATTGTGGTTAAGGTTGAGCTACTATAAGCTGCATACCAACCAGTCAGGCTTGTGGAATCTGTCCAAGTTGCATTACTGGAACTGAGGCTATCAAAATTTTGGGAATAAGGACTATTAAGTGAAATTGTACCTGCTGGTAGTGGGACGATCGCATTCCCCAAGGTAACAATTTCACTACGGGACTTCTGGTAGTTAGCTGTGACATCTTTGGCGATCGCACCGTCGTTATAGTAAACGGTATCACCATTATCAACGAGCAGTTGGATTTGACTGGTGCTAGTCAGGGAACTAGGAAGTTCAACTATTGATTCAAAACTACCACCCACATTTAAGGACGTTAAATCAGCAGTACGCAATACCGGGGCATCACTGGCATTACCTGTCCAGGTGTAGAGTCGGAAGTCGTTGGGGGCAACTCCTGTAGCATCTCCACCAGGACCAGCAATAATTACATACTGGTTGGCAGCATTTTTTCTAATTTCCCGAATCCCCCGACTACCTAAATCTAATTCAATGGGTGCGCTAAAGGTCGCAGTTCCTTGTGTACCACCACCACTGGTAGATAATAGGGATGTAAAATTAGTAACAGGAACAATTAAGGCCTTAGTTCGAGTAGTAGTTGGTTCTTGTGGCGCACGGAAAGCAATGTATGCCGTGGTATTATCTGGAGACATTTCCAGACCTTCAATGTTGTAGCCACTGGATTGTTTAGAACCTACTCCAGCAGTAGCACTAGCAGCTAGTCCGTAGTAATTTGCACCTTTACCATGCAGGTTATTTTGATCCCAAGCAATGATGTCTTCTTCTAGGAAGTCGTAGCGACCAACATAGCTAAGGGTGGTGTTTGCACCTGTTCCTGAGATATCTGTGGCAAAAACGCGATCGCGGTTCGGCCGATTACTACCAGAATCATTATTACTTTGAGAACCCATCCAGAAGATGCGATTACCCACTTTAGTAGAGGCTTCGATATCTACTTCACGGGGTACACCACCACTGATGTCAGTTAATCCTAATAATGAAGTGTAGTCAAAGGATGTGAGGGGTAAACCGGAATTATTGCGATCGTATAAACGCAATGCTTGATTTTCATCATCACCCACTAATATATAGTTGGAGTCAATGACAACCGCCGTTGAAGCGTTGCTTGCCCCTGTTAAGAAACGACTTGTGGATGGGGTAGTAGATGCAGCCGAAGCAGCATATTTAATTACGTAAGAATTAGTTAATGTACCATCGCTGACGGTAACAGTAATATCGCTATAACCAACTCCTGTAGGATTAATTTTCAGGTTGCGGCTATTTCCTGTAGCTGCAATTGTTAGGTTGGCATTACTAACAACTGCTGTGTTACTACTGGTTGCTGTGACTGTGAGAGAAGCTGCTGAGGTTTCTGCATCACTAATATTAAACTCAATACCTATAGTTTTTGCTGGGTCGGTGGGGTCATTAATAACACCACTGACAAAGGCCGCAGGGCTACCTGTGGGGCTGCTATTGGGTAAACTCAAGAAAGCTGTAATCTTCTCTGGATCAATAACGGTTTCGTTGTCTGCCAAAATTGTTGGTGCAGTATTGACAGCATCATTATCTGCAATCGTCATCGTGGCAGTTGCATTGTTCACAGTATAGTTAGCACTGCTACTTAACGTTAGTGTGACGGCTTCAGATCCTTCAATTTCTTGATCATCTACTGGAGTAATCGTAATATCTACAAAGGATTGTCCAGAAGCGATTATTGCTGTACTTGTTAAAGTTGGTGTGTAATCTACACCGTTTGTAGCTTGTCCTACTCCTGTGGTTATGGTGTAATTGACCGTGAGAGGATTAGTTAGACTTCCTGTACGGCTGATACGGGATGTACCAGGATCTTGTGCAGTTTCCGCAGCATTGGCATCAGTAGCAGCAATGGTAACTATGGGTAAGGTAGAATTAACCGTTGTTCCAGGAGAACCAGTTTCCGCACCATTGAAGGAAACAAACGCCCCATTAACTCCCACAGCACTCAAGGTGGAAACAGTGGTAGCAGTATTTTTATTGTCGAATGTGAACCCATTGGTTGCGACACCAAAACTGACACCAGTGATCTTATTTCCACTGGCATCGAAGATATTTACCTGATCACTTGTTGCACTCAAGCCTACACCAGAACCACTGTAAGTCCCAATGACAAAACCCGTGGGAGCATTGCTAGTGCCAAACCATGCAGCATTAAATGCACTAACTTTGGTAGCATCTCCTTCAATAAATACAACGGATTGACCAGGAGCAATGCTGTTAACACCACTCAAAGCCACAGAAGCGGCAAAGGAGTTAGAATCATCATCCATTTTCCAGCCACTAATATCTACTGCATTAGTGCTATTATTGGTGATTTCAACCCAGTCCGCAGCATAAGTTCCATTGCCATTACCAGCAGGATGTACCTCAGAGATAAAGAGTTCATTATCTATGATGGTGATATTTTGAGAAGTAGTGCTACCCAGGGTAATTCCAGAGGAAGGATTGCTGATGGTTAATGTGGCGGTTTCTTGTCCTTCAAGTAAAGTATCATCAGCAATAGTGAAGGTGACAGAACCTGTAGTTTGTCCATTGGGAATGGTAATTGTGGTATTGCTAAGATTGTAATCGCTGGCGGTGATACCATTCCCAGTTACAGCTAAGTTAACTGTTTGATTACCAGAAACGGGACTAGAAGCTATGGCAGTTAAGGTAATTACAGTTTGTCCTGCTTCCGTTCCAGTATTACTGTTTACAGATAAATTGACGGTTGGTGTTGTTGGAACAGATGTAGACGCAGAAAAACTGACATTATCAATTGCTAGTCCATCATCATTTCCTGGATCATTAATGTCTGACCAACGTAGCCAAAGAGACTGGCCACCAGCCCAATTAATACCAGTTATGGTAAAATTCGGAGCAGCCTGATTAGCTGTTAAATTACCGTTCAAAGTCACATCACCGGTTGTATTGCTAATAGGTGCTGTAAAATCTAATTGAGTAACAGGGGTAAATGATCCAGTTGTGATGGAAGTATTAGCAATTCCATAAGAAAAAGCAAGAGTATTTTTAACTGCGTTAGTGCTTCCTCCATCCTTCCACTGCTCACCTGTGTAGCTGAGGGTAAATTGAGTTAATGTATTGCCTGTATTATTGACTATCTCCAAGCCAAAGATAGAGGTCAAAGAACCAGATGCAAACGAACCTAATGCTCTTTCATTTGATCCTGTAGCACCATAGAGAAATGTATCTCCTGTGCCACTTGAACCATTATCCACGCGAAGAGTTGTGTTCAAAGCACTTCCTGCTTCCACAAAAGTCCAACCATCTGGTAGAATGCTTGATGCCTGAGTTGTACCATTAGTAGTAGGTACAGTCGTGAAGAGATTATCAAAGTTCTGAGAGTAATTACCACCCGTATATGAAGCTGCTGGCATTGTTAGTTTTTCCTTAAAAGTTAGTTAGCTGGTAAATGAAAACTATGTAAATATTTTTGATGAGCGATCGCTATATTCAGCAGAAGTTGGTATTATGTTTTTGTAGACAGGAAAAAACAAACTGCAAAGATGAGATTTGTAGTTAGGGTGATAGCGAAGTGCTGCTGCAAGCAGTTCGCTTGAGAGTTATCGAGATTAATTTTCAGCAATTGCTAAAAAACAACCGTATTACTACTTGTTTGTCGTAAATTTTTCTGTCATTAATTAGATTATCCCAGTAAGATTAAGAAGTAATTAGGAGAGAATTAAATAACAGTTAATATTAATGCCGTATTTATACTAATAAAATCTGAATTTGTCATTATTCAATAAATATCAAATATTCCCCTATCATCGGCTGATCTGTGTAAGTAGGTGAACACAATAAAACCAAACTGTGTAAAGAAACGTAAAATCGCTGAAAACTTCTTTACTCTTGCCTCTTGCCTCTTGCCTCTTGCCTTGCTATAACGACGATTTTCAATGCTAACCTACTTAATTGATTGATGATTCACCAGCAATATTAAAATTACTATTAATTTATACCCAAGTCTTTAGAAGTAATCATACAAAAGCGATCGCGTCCTTCTTTTTTGGCACGATAAAGTGCTTCGTCTGCTGTTTTAATGAAGAATGCAGCCGGAATATCAGCAGTAGGAATTAAAGTAGCAATTCCTAAACTGACCGTAACATATTGACTTACCTCAGAAGCTGAATGCAAAATTGCCAATATTTTCACTTGATCACGGATTTTTTCGGCTACAACTATTGCACCTTCTGCATTTGTATTTGGTAAAATTACTACAAATTCTTCTCCTCCATATCGCGCTACTAAATCACTAGGTCTTTTAATAGCTTGACTCATGGCAAAAGCCACTTTTTGTAAACAACTATCTCCCGCTTGATGTCCGTAAGTATCGTTATATCGTTTAAAAAAATCTACATCACACAAAATCAGGGAGAGTGCAGATTTGTCCCTGGCCATGCGTCCCCACTCTTGCTGCAAATATTCATCAAATCGGTGACGATTAGGAATTTGCGTGAGGCTGTCGTAATTAGCCAGACGGTAGAGAGTTTGATTTTCGGCTTTAAGGTTCAGATCATCTTGCCAAATTACAATTCCAGTTGTCATTCCTAATAAAGTTATTGGTGCAGCCACAGGTAACCAATAATTTATTTTTAGCATGAGCAAACTGAAAATTTCCCAGAGTACACATAGCCCTATACAGAATCCTAATTTTTTCCTAGAATGCCAACGAACAATTACTAAACCCCAGACTGGACCTGCCAATAGTAATAATATTATCCATGCCCCAGAAGGAAAAAGATCGAGAAAATTATTTTGAAATACATTATTAATAAAAGTTGCTTGTAAGTAAACTCCGCCCGTGGGTGGATCATAATTAAAGGGCGTGACTAAAACATCAATACCAGGAGCAGTAACTCCTACTAAAACAATTTTATTTTTAAATAAATCGGCTGATACTTTCCCCTGCACTACATCACTAAAGGAATAGTGAGGCATTTGCTGAACCTGACTAGGCCAGTTAATCCATAATGGCTGCTCTAAATTAGGCAAAGGGGGTATTTCCATAAAAGTTCCATAAGCCCGGATAGCCGCAATTCCTAATAAAGAAATACCATTTTTTAGTGGCTGTACATTACGGATTATACCATCTCCATCTTTCTGACTGAATATATGTCCTGTAGTTATTGCGGCCTGTTCTAGTTCAGGGACAGGAAACCAAGGTTCTCCTTGAGTATCCCAAGCCTCTGCCAATACCACCTTACCATGTTGTTTCATAGCCTTTGCCAGAGCCGTATCATCGGGGCTAGACTCAGAAAAAATCATATCGAAGACAACTACATTTGGCTGGGCTGTATCGAGTACATTTAATAGCTCTATATATCTTGTCCGTGGCCAGGGAAATTGTTTAAACTCTGCCAAACTTTTGTTATCTATTGTCACTACTACTATCTGCTGATTCCAGTCAATATTTCCCCTTAGTCGGAATAGGGTGTTATATGTTATCCATTCTAAAGGTTGAAAAATTCCCAGTAACAGGAAACAAATAACTATCAACATGGCTATAAAACCAGGAAACAATTTCCCAAATAACCGCTGGATTTCTGTGAACATGATCATACATTTTCAGTTCTTCCTGTTATTAAGGAACAGCTAATTCATACTTTTGCTTTTTTCCTAAAGGTGTTGTGATACTAACTGCAATTTTTCGATTATTAGGAAGGGCTGTTATCACCTCAAACTCTCCATTCTGATTGGTTATTAATGGCTCATTCGCTAAAATAACTAAATTCACAGGATCTACTTTACCTGCAATTTTTGCCTGTTGATTGCCCATATCTGCCAGGATTTTTATTTGCAAACTAGTATCATCTCGTAAACGCACTGGAGGTGAAGGTGGTTTTCCTGGAATTACAAAGCTTTGAAAACCTTTATTTACAGATACAGTTTTACCTTGAGCAGATGTTACCACCTGGCCTTTTAAAGTTGCTACCCCTGTTTTCCCACTAGGTTGGACACTAACACCAAATTCTGTACCTCTGACTCCTGTAATCCCTGCTGGAGTTTTAATTTCTAGTCTAGATTCTCGATTGTTCAAAGGACGTACTTTTAAACGCACCTGTCCACCAGTTAGCAGCAACTCTGTGACTTTTCCATTATTACTAGTGCTATGCAGTTTTTGAATTTGCAGTTTTGTATTTTCTGCCACTTCCACAAAAGCAATTTCTGTATCTAATGCTAACATCGTCCGAGAATTCTTTCCTGTACCAATGCTATCACCAACCTTTTGCAACTTTGTGCCGACATTGGCAGGTTGGGAAGTTTGTTGATTTCCATAAATAACATTACCAAAAATGCTACGTACTTCTAAGTAGCGGTTAACTCTTAACTGTAAATTATTCTTGGCTAATGCTTGCTGAAAGGTTAATAGGAAGATGAAAAATAAACTCAATAATAGCCAATGTTTTTTAATCACTGAATTTTTTGGAAATTAGATTACCCCTGTATCTAATTTTAGGCGATCGCTTCTCTTGTGGCAAGTAAGCTGTCACGCATCTAGTTTTTGAACATGATCTAGGCTATAGGCGGGTTTCTGCCTCCAAATTATACAATTTAAGTGCGCGACAGCTTTTAAAAATCTAGACATCCTCTGGTTCAAATTGTGCCACAGTTACAGCATTAAATGCAAAAGATAAAACTAAGGGAATCGGACATTTAAACCAAAAAGTGTAAATCACTGCTAGGATAGTGGTAGAGATGGCAGCACAAGCCCAATACATTTCCTGATTAGTTAAACCATTTTTCTCTTTAATTACTCTTAACACATTCATTGGGATTGGTTCTGGCATGACTCCACCAGGAGGAAACGCCCAATAGTTACCACGTCTCTCAACAAATAAATCTGTCCAGCCATTTTCTAAGCACCATGCTTCAATCCATTGAATAGAGTAATGATTTATCATATAAATACCAATTTGCTTTGTTAATGTGTGCAGTTTGTCAATTTTAATAACTTAAAGATTTTAGTCAGATATAGCAGCAGTCAGCAGTAAAAATCTTTTGTTATCTAGCTTTTTTAGGAAATTTTTTCCCTTATTCAAGTACATATCGCTATAACTTTTAGTTCATTGTTTTAAAGGTTTATCAAATTATTTTATACATATTAACAATCCTGTTTCCACAGCCATCACCATAACTAACAGATTATCAGTTGTCCTGACTACTAGACTTTAAAAGATAACAAACTTTACTTGTAATCAAACTTAATGAATTATTGTAATAATGCCATCTTTTACTATAAAATATGTAAGCATTCAGCTAAAAGTGGATATTCAGAATGCTAATCAATTCAATTCTTGCTGATAGCTGACGGCTGAATGCTTACCAAAATATTAACGTTTATGCAAACCCTAACTTATCAAATATCAATTTTGACTCATCAACTATGTTTTGGCAAAAGAGCTTAGGATGGATTTTAGGAATTATGGTTTGGTGCGTTGCACAGCCAGCATCAGCAGATTGGACTCATCCTTTATCATATAGTAATGCCGAATTGTCAAGACAAGATTTTTCTGGACAAAGTTTACAAGCTGCGGAATTTTCTAACGCTAACTTAGAAATGGCTAACTTTACAGGTGCGGACTTACGAGGAACAGTTTTCAGTGCTTCAGTCATGACAAAAGCAAATTTACATGGAGCAGATTTAACCAATGCGATGGTGAATGAGGTAAAATTAATAGGCGCTGATTTAAGTAACGCCGTTTTAATCGAAGCTCTTTTACTCCGCACCGTCTTTACAGATGTTAATATCACAGGTGCAGATTTTACGGACGCAATTTTAGATAAAGCGCAAATTAAAGAGCTATGTCAAAAAGCCAGTGGTGTAAATTCTCAAACTGGTGTAGAAACTCGTGAGTCCTTAGGATGTCAATGAAACTTGGTATAATTGGTGGTGGACAACTGGCTTGGATGATGAAAAATGCAGCAGATAAGCTGGGAGTAGAATTAATAGTCCAAACTCCTAGTCCCAATGATCCAGCCGTATCTATTGCCCAACATAGCATTTTTGCCGCAGTTGATGATGCCGCTGCCACAGAAATTTTAGCGACAAAGTGTGATATCGTTACCTTTGAAAATGAATTTGTTAACCTTGCGGCTTTATCACTGCTAGAAGAACAGGGTGTTTGTTTTCGTCCTCAACTAGCAGCTTTAGCACCTCTGTTAGATAAATATGAGCAACGTTGCTATTTACGGGATTTAGGTTTACCAGTTCCCCAGTTTTTGGCATTATCAGGGGAAAAAAAGCTAGAATCTCAAATTGAAAATTTGGGTTTTCCTGTGGTTCTCAAAGCCAGAAGACATGGATATGATGGTCAAGGAACTTTTATCATTCCCGATTTTGCAACTTTATCAAAAATAGTTAATCAAACTCATAGCCAGTTTTTAGTCGAAGAATTTGTGCCTTTTACCAAAGAACTGGCGATAATTGCCGCCCGTTCTGTAAATGGGGAAATTGTCATCTATCCAGCGGTAGAAACTCTCCAGAAAGAACAGGTTTGTCGGTGGGTAATTGCCCCCGCTCAAATCACCCAAGAGCAAAGTTTGCAAATTGAAGCGATCGCCCATAAACTATTAACTAGCCTCCAATATATAGGAGTCTGTGGCATTGAATTATTTCTCACCGCCGAAGGTAAAATCTTAATTAATGAAATAGCACCACGTACCCATAACTCTGGGCATTTTTCCCTGGATGCTTGTGAAACTTCCCAATTTGAACAACACCTGAGAGCAGTGTGTGGCTTACCATTAGGCAATACTAGATTACATTGTGCTAGTGCCGTGATGGTTAATTTGCTAGGATATGAAAACAGCCATTGTGACTACCAAAAACAACGTCAACAATTAGCAAATATTCCCCAGGCTACTGTTCATTGGTACGGAAAAACAGAAGCTCGTCCAGGGCGTAAGCTAGGACATATCACCGTTTTATTAGATCAAGATCACACTAATGGAGTAGAGGACATTATACACAAAATTGAATCTATCTGGTATCCCCAGTAGAAATTTGCCAAAATTTTCCCAAAATAAACACAAAAACTATTTTTCAAAGCTATAATGAGTTAGTTGCACTACGACGATTGGTGACTGCCGTCAAGTTTTTTGATCTATGTCTTTAACAACAAGGGAGCTAAACAATTCTCGTGGCAGTATACTGGGCTTGTACCCAGAAACTTTAAATGAGAACCCTCAGTTCCCACCTGGTTTAACCAGGTCATAAACTTAGGTAAAACGGCGTTGTGGTGAACTAAAAAATTTTAGCTCCCCGGTTGATAAAACTGGGGAGCTTTACCTTAAACAGCAAGAAGGCTCACACTGTACCTGTACTCAGGTCAGTGTTGAGATGAATTGCGCGTGAGAAATCCGGGTGTAGTCTGACCATATTTGTAGCTTGCTTCCCGCAGGGTGCGCAGCGAAAACCGGAAAGACTACAACGAAGAAACGAGCAAAATATTCGTTTTTTATTCGGTATGTTTTGATTATTTGTGTTACCATGAATACACGAACGCGGTAAGGTCGATACCATGTATAGAGCAATTAAAGTTAGGATTTATCCCACTGATGAGCAAGAATCATATTTAGCTCAATGTTTTGGTAATACTCGATGGTTGTGGAATTATATGCTTAATGCCACTACTGTCGCGTATAAAGAAATAAGCATTGGGCTTTCTAAAGCGGCTATGGATAAGTTGCTTCCAGGATTAAAAAAGGAATATGAATGGTTAGGACTTGCATACAGTCAAGTGTTGCAACGAGTCACATTCAATCTTTCTAGTGCGTTTGTCAACTTTTTTGAAGGCCGTGCTAAATTTCCTAACTTTAAATCTAAACATGGTAAACAATCAATTCAATATCCCCAAAATGTGAAACTGATGCCAGAGGATTCTGTGATTAAGTTTCCTGGCAATTTAGGGATGATGAAAACCGTGTTCCATAAAGAATTGCCCGATGCAAAATTCACGGCTGTAACAATATCAAGAAATGCAGACGGTAAGTATTATGCATCTATTCTTTTTAACCAAAATGACAATCCGGTAGTTGCAATCAGAGAAGCTATTGGTGTTGATTTGGGATTGAAAAACTTTGCTATAACTTCCGAAGGCTCAAAATATGACCTTCCTAAGAAGCAATTAGCTCTTCTTGAAAAGAATAAAAAGCGCAAGCAGAAAAAACTAGCTAAGAAGACCGATAAAACATCTAATAAACGTCGTAAAGCCAAACGTTTAGTCGCAAAAGTTTCTAGCAAAATAGCTAGAGTCCGTGAAGACTTTCTACACAAACTATCTCGCAAAATAGCATACGAAAACCAAGTTATTTGTGTAGAAGATTTGGCAGTTAAGAATATGGTTAAAAATCCCAACTTGGCAAAAGCTATTAGTGACTCTTGTTGGGGAATGTTTCAAACCATGCTCAAATACAAAGCTGAAAGATTTGGTCATACTTATCAAGAAATAGGTCGTTTCTTCCCGTCTTCTCAACTTTGTAGTGAAACTCTACTACCAATTCCGGTGTGGCAAAAAGGATATGATTCGTTAGGAGTTAGGTTTGTAGATTGCCCTCACTGCCAAAAACAGCATGATAGAGATATCAATGCCGCAATAAATATTAGAAATGAAGGTTTGCGACTTTGGGCGTTAGGAACTAGCGCTTCTGCCCTTGGAGGGGATGTAAGACCAAAGTCTTCGGGACGTAAAAAATCCATGAAGTCCGAGGCAGTCCCCATGGAATTGGGAAGCCTACACTGTACCGTCAGGTCAGTGTAGGTAGTTCACGATATATACCTTAAATTTAGAGGTAAAAAGCAAAATACGGAAAGAAAAAGATTTTCCCAATGACAACTGACAACTGACAACTGACCATTTCTTCAAGTCTGTCATGACTAACTGAAGAAATAAGCTACACTCATTTTAGGGGCGAACTCATACAGTTCGTCAGAATACTTCTTGGAAGATATCCCTATCGCAGGAAGTGGGTTGAAGCCCACTTTTTTTATTGAATTCTCCCATGACTCATCCTTTAATACCACAAATTATTGATTTGGCGACACCAGTAGCCGCAGAACTAGGATTGGAAGTTGTTAGTATAGTTTTTCATACGAACCAAAGCCCCCCAGTCTTGCGAGTAGATATCTTTAATCCTCTACAGGACATTGGCCTGGATGATTGTGAAAGGATGAGCCGTGCCGTTGAAGCCTCATTAGATGCGGCCGATATCATTCCAGACGGTTACATATTGGAAGTATCCAGTCCCGGTATTTCGCGGCAACTGGTAACAGACAGGGAGTTTATTTCCTTCAAAGGATTTCCTGTAGTTATTTCTACTTCCCCACCCTCCGAACAACAGCAAGAGTGGATAGGTCTATTGATTAGCCGGGATGAAACTACAGTTTACCTTAATCAAAAGGGTCGTGTAGTAAAAATTCCCCGTAACCTCATTACCAAAGTCCAAATGGATGAGCGTAGCTAATCAATTTTAGATTTTAGACGTTGGATTAGGGACTGGTAAGTGGTAATTGGGAAGGAGTAATTGGAGAAAAGAAAACAATTATTTCTTAACAGTTATCTAATTTTGCTGACTGCTGACTTGACACTCTCCGCTCTAAAGAGATTGTCAAGGTACAGTGTTTATCCCTTAGGCAACATCGGGTGTTTGTACAGGTTAATTACCCTTACCTGTTAAAGACATTGTAACACCATAAGTCACTGAGAGATTTATCCCCGCTCTGGCTTAAAAAACACCCAAACATAAAAACCCAAAAAGGTTTTAGATTTTAAGTCTAGGGTTTTAAGCCTACTAGTTTGTCAAGATAAAAATGATGGACTGTAGTGTGAGCGTCTCGCTCACGCGGGCAAGATGCCCGCACTACCAAAAACCCGTCAAAATAAATTTGACAGACTACTACTTTCTTATAAAATTTTAGGAGACTGCGTATGTCAATGGTGACTTTATCGGGATTAAAAGAGCTAATTGAAAGTATTAGCCAAGAACGAAACTTACCGCGTTTAGCTGTACAAGCAGCTATTAGAGAAGCCTTAATTAAGGGTTACGAACGTTATCGTCGCGCCCAAAATTTAGAACGCAGACAATTTGATGAAGAGTATTTTAATAATTTTGAAGTAGAACTGGATATTGAGGGTGAAGGATTTCGGGTTCTTTCCACCAAAACCATTGTTGAAGCAGTTGCTAACACTGATCATCAAATTTCCTTAGATGAAGTCCAGCAAGTAGCCCCAGAAGCCCAACTGGGAGATTCTGTAGTATTGGATGTCACCCCAGATCAAGGAGAATTTGGGCGCATGGCAGCCATGCAAACGAAACAAGTATTGGCGCAAAAACTGCGAGATCAACAACGCCAAATGGTGCAAGAAGAGTTTCAAGACTTGGAAGGCACGGTTTTACAAGCTAGAGTATTGCGATTTGAACGTCAATCTGTAGTTTTGGCAGTTAGTAGCGGATTTGGACAATCAGAAGTAGAAGCCGAATTACCCAAGCGAGAACAGCTACCCAACGATAATTATCGGGCTAATGCTACCTTTAAGGTATATCTAAAAAAAGTTTCCCAAGGGCAGCAACGAGGGCCACAATTGATGGTATCTCGTGCTGATGCAGGTTTGGTAGTTTATTTATTCGCCAACGAAGTCCCAGAAATTGAAGATGAGGTAGTGCGAATTGTGGCTGTAGCGCGAGAAGCTAACCCTCCCTCTCGTTATGTGGGACCCCGCACAAAAATTGCTGTTGATACCCTAGACCGCGATGTAGACCCCGTTGGTGCTTGTATTGGGGCGCGGGGATCACGAATTCAGGTGGTAGTTAATGAATTACGCGGTGAAAAAATTGATGTGATTCGCTGGTCTCCAGATCCAGCTACCTATATTGCCAATGCGTTGAGTCCAGCAAAGGTAGATGAAGTCAGACTCATGGACCCCGAAAGTCGCCAAACTCACGTTTTAGTGGCTGAAGATCAACTGAGTTTAGCTATTGGTAAAGAAGGGCAAAATGTGCGGTTAGCTGCCCGTCTCACTGGTTGGAAAATTGATATTAAAGATCAGGCTAAATATGACGAGGAAGCCGAAAATACTAAATTTGCAGCGGTGAGAGCGCAATATCAATCCCAAAATGATAGGGATGACAGGTCTGACCGAGAAGATGCAATGGCAGAAGAATTAGAATTGGATGAGGATAGATTTGACAATAGCGAGGAAGATTAATTCCCCAAATTTATCTGCAATAATTTGAAAAAGGAAGGGAAGCAGGGAGCAGGGAGCAGGGAGCAGGGGGAATATTTCTTCCCAATGACAACTGACAACAGGCATTAAAAAATACATTGTTTAGTATCCCCAAGATATCTAACTTAAATCTGGCAGAAGACTGATGAAACCGAACTATCGGCGTTGTATTAGTTGTCGTCAAGTCAACTTGAAACAAGAGTTTTGGCGGATTGTCCGCGTCTTTCCATCTGGAAAGGTACAATTAGATCAGGGCATGGGGCGTTCTGCCTATATCTGTCCGCAAGAGAGTTGCCTACAAGCAGCTCAGAAGAAAAATAGACTAGGGAGATCGCTGCATGGAGCAGTGCCAGATACAGTGTATCAAACATTGTGGCAACGTCTAAATCACGGCGATCGCCAAGATCGCATTTAATGGTAACAACTAAAATTGCGATAGTCTCTCAAGATATTATGACAAAAGCCGAACTATTCGGTCTCTGATCATAACCTTTAGTATCGTTCAAGTTAATGCCAAAATAGTAAATGGATGTAACCAGCTTTCTCGATCTCCTTTTTTGGACAAGACGCAAGGCATTACTCCCAACAAGTTTTTTTTTGATTGTATTGTGGAAGACTCACAAATCAGCAAAACAAAAAAACCAAAAATGGCGACCTGGTAGCGTCAAATCGCAGTTCTGCATCAACCATCATTCCTGGTGGAGATGTCAGTATTAACCCGAAACATCTCTCTTTCCTAACTGGAGTCACCGGCAATATCACCAAAGGCAACCGAAAAAACAGTGATCAAAGGGTGGAGATGTCACAAACCAGGCAACCATCCGCTAAAACTGTAAATTAAAGGGGAAAGAGTGGATGAACAACGGAAAAGTGAGAATCTATGACTTATCAAAAGAATTGAATTTGGATAATAAAGAGCTACTAGCAATTTGCGACCAGCTCGATATTGCGGTTAAAAGCCATAGCAGTACGATTTCCGAAGCGGAAGCTGAACAAATTCGTAGCGCAGCCGAAAAAGTCGCTGCTACGAATTTAGCCTCGAAAAAGGAACAAAGTACAAATGGCCATAAACCAAATTCATCTCAAAACCGTACCAACGCCAATCACAAACAGCAAATTCTAGAAATTCGCAAACCGAAAATATTGATAAACACTACCACCAACTCAACCGATATCTCAGTTGCTACTGACGCTACTGATGCTAATCCGCCGGCACCTCCAAGGCCTTTTGCTACACCAGTTTCATCTATGAATATAAAGCCGGCGGCACCAACTCGACCAGTACCCCGGAATCAATCTGAGACTCCACTTAAACCTAATCCTACCCAACCAGAACAGGTATCTAATCCTGAATCGGTTACAGAAAAGGTGAGAGCGGAAAAATCAGAGAAAATATCTACTCCCAGAGCCAAACCAGAGAAACCGCAAAAACCCCAGTTGGTTTCTCCTCCTGCTAGAGTAGATGGCGCAAAAGCGGCAGAAACACCAGTTTTAGGAACATCAGAAAAACCTCTTCTCAAACGCGATCGCTCACAGCCTGTTGAAGAAGATCCTCAGCCAGTGAGAAGTAAGGTTAATAGACCTTCATCTGATCAAAGTTCACCATCTGCACCACCTAGACCTAGTCGGGCTAATTCAGGAGCGCCGACAAGACCAGAACAACGCAGTGGTAGACCATCCGTTGGCGGTGATATCCAACGCCCTAGACCTGCCCGTCCCAGTGAACCAGCAGCCATTCCCACGGCGACTCCACCCAGACATAATGCAGGTGGCGCGAAAAAAGAAGGATTGGATGAAATACCAGTAGCACCCGATCTTTTGGATTTAAAACGCCCTACACCCCCTCGTTTGAACAAGGGTGGGAAAAAATGGCAAGAAGAAGAAATCATTGACGAAATCAAAGAAAAAGCGAAGGTTGGACCCAAAGGCAAACGGGTCAAACAAATCGTAGAAGATGATTTAGATGAAGATGATTTAGATGAAGACGGTCTAGAAAATTCCGCAGCCACTCAAGTTAGTCTCTCCATTGCCCGTCCTCCCAAACCCAAAGGGACTCGCTCCGGTATGCCAACTGTAGCGGTTGTGGCTGCTCCTACCACTAGAGGTAAAAAATCTAGTTCTTCCCGTGACCACAACAATCGTCGGCAAGAAAATGTAGAGCAAAAACCAGATCGTCCGGCCACACTAGATGTTACTGGTCCATTAACAGTCCAGGAGTTGGCTGAGTCCCTCGTAATTGCCGATACAGAGATTGTCAAAATCCTGTTTATGAAGGGCATGGCTGTTAGCATCACCCAAAATCTGGATATTCCGACGATTACCCTAGTCGCCAAAGAACTAGAAGTAGAAGTCCAAATTGTCGAACGAGAAGCTGAAGCCCGGAAAGTCACGGAAATGATTGACGTGGCTGATTTGGCTCACCTCATTCGTCGTCCCCCAGTTGTCACCATCATGGGTCACGTAGACCACGGTAAAACCACTCTCCTTGACTCTATTCGCAAAACCAAAGTTGCGTCTGGGGAAGCGGGCGGTATTACCCAGCATATCGGCGCATATCATGTTGATATCGTCCATGAAGGTAAACCACAGCAGATTGTTTTCCTCGATACTCCTGGTCACGAAGCTTTCACAGCGATGCGTGCTAGAGGAGCTAGGGTGACAGATATTGCCGTGCTAGTCGTAGCTGCTGATGACGGTGTTCGTCCCCAAACAATTGAAGCTATTAGCCACGCTAAAGCTGCAAACGTTCCCATTGTCGTTGCTATCAACAAGATTGATAAAGAAGGCGCACAGCCAGAACGGGTTAAACAGGAACTTACCAATTATGGTCTCACCGCTGAAGATTGGGGTGGTGAAACAATCATGGTTCCCGTTAGTGCCATTAAGGGCGAAAACCTCGACACCCTCCTAGAAATGATTATGTTGGTGTCGGAAGTAGCCGAACTATCCGCTAATCCAGATCGGGTCGCAAAAGGAACAGTCATTGAGGCTCATTTGGATAAGGCGAAAGGTGCAGTTGCTACCTTGCTGATTCAAAACGGTACTCTCCACGTTGGAGATATGCTGGTCGCTGGTTCAGCCTTCGGTAAAGTCCGGGCTATGGTAAGTGACCGAGGCAAGCGTGTAGATGTTGCTAGTCCATCCTTTGCTGTGGAAGTATTGGGTTTAAGTGATGTCCCTGCTGCTGGTGATGATTTCGAGGTCTATGAAAACGAGAAAGAAGCTCGTTCTGTAGCCAGCGATCGCGCCGACAAACAACGTCAATCCCGCTTGTTGCAAGGTCGTGTCACTCTCACTACCCTGTCAGCACAAGCACAAGAAGGCGAGTTAAAAGAACTCAACTTGATCCTCAAGGGCGACGTGCAAGGTTCTGTGGAAGCTATTATCGGCTCTCTCCGCCAAATTCCGCAAAACGAGGTCCAAATTCGGATGCTTTTGGCTACGGCTGGAGAAATCACGGAAACAGACATAGACCTGGCTGCGGCTAGTAACGCCGTCATTATTGGTTTCAACACCACCTATGCCAGTGGCGCTAGACAAGCTGCGGATGAAGCAGGTGTAGATGTTCGAGAATATAACATCATCTACAAACTCTTAGAAGATATCCAAGGTGCTTTGGAAGGTTTACTCGAACCAGAGTTGGTGGAAGAACCCTTGGGACAAACAGAAGTCCGTGCTGTCTTCCCAGTTGGTCGTGGCGCTGTTGCCGGTTGTTATGTTCAATCTGGTAAGCTCGTTCGCAACTGTAAGGTGCGCGTCCGTCGCTATAACAAGGTAGTTTACGAAGGTGTTCTCGATTCCCTCAAACGGATGAAAGAAGATGCCCGTGAAGTCAACGCAGGTTATGAATGTGGTATCGGCATTGATAAGTTCCATGACTGGGTGGAAAATGATATCATTGAATCCTACCAATTGGTAACTAAACGTCGGACTCTGACTATGACTAAGTAGTGACGTGCATCCAGCGTTGAGTGCTGAGTTAATGAGTGTTGAATTGAGACTGTTCCGAGTTCAACACTCAAATAATGTAAACTCAGCACTCCGTCCAATAGGAGTTCAGGAGTCAGGAGTCAGGAGTCAGGAGTCAGGAGTCAGGAGTCAGGAGTCAGGAGTCAGAAGAAGAATGAAGAATGAAGAATGAAGAAGAAGGAAGGAATGAAAAAGAAGAAGGAAGAAGAAGGAAAAAGAAGAAGGAAGAAGTAAAAACCTGTTCTAGTCCGAGTTTTATTATCAATTCATGTCTTACCCCCTTGGGTTGCTATAAATTTTAAAAAAATTCTCTGTTTAATTAAAAACAAGTTGTTTTAGAAATTTCTCGCATAAAATTCCGCATTTAGTGATGAATGAGACAGAATTTTCAGGTGTAAAACCATTATCTTGAAAGAAGATTAAACAAAAATTTTCAATTTTAGCTTTGGGTGACTAGATTTACGTGTTCCCCTTGTGTGTGAAATAAATTATCAGTCTGAAATCTAAAATCCCAAATTGTCTAATTCTGGAAGTGAAAAATAAGGAATGAGGAATTATGGCTCAATTTCCAACTTCTAGCGATTACGCGCATACTACTGACAGTACAGTCTCTGTCAACGGTGAGCGTAAAGATCACCAATTATCTGCTAATACTCAATTTTGGCATAACCTGAAATACGTGATTTCTGCTAGTTCCGGTTTTCAAAGATGGCAATTAGAATGTAACGCCAAATTACAAAGTTTACGTCTAGATCAACAAGTACAAATGTATTTACGAGAGACTTTAGAAACTTTAGCTTAACCGACAGAAGCCCCACGTCTGACCCGATAGGGCAGCGGGGGATGAATGGCGCGTGAATTGACGACGGTTTTCCGACCAACGCGACAGCAAGGAAGGAAAACATGGAGACAATTCACAAAATTTGTGTTATGAATTGAATATCTCGGCAAGGCGAGAGAATAGCGATAACCAAGCTAGATACATGATCATTTTTGTTGATTAACCTTGATTTTGCCTTTGGAACGAGGGGTCAGCCTATCGCCTTAACATCAGTCTTGTTGT
>NZ_JAQMTJ010000316.1:0-5914 GCF_028330815.1 Dolichospermum lemmermannii CS-548 | reverse complement strand
TGATTTTGCTAGACAATGATTTTTTACCATGTTTGAAACCCTTAAATCTTCATAGGCCACTAAGTCGTTAGACTTGCATACGTTACGCGCTATTTTTTTAGCGTGTTCAATCCGTTGCCTACTTACTTTTAAGTGTTTTTTAGCGTAAAGTTTTCTAGCTTTTTTTCTACAACTAGAACCTTTGACTTTTTTGTAAATCCGTCTTTGAGAATGTTTGATTGATTTTTCAGCCTTTCTCAAAAACTGAGGATTGGGTTCATGATGTCCATTAGAATCGGTGTAAAACGACTCAATACCAACGTCCAACCCGATTTCATTACCTGTTTTTGGTTGAATATCTACAACATCAATACCAATACAAAACTGAGCATAATATCCATCAGCACGACGGATTAAACGCACTCGTTTAATGTCTTTAAGTTCGTAGGATTGAATATCCCATTTACCTAATAATTTGAGTTCACCAATCCCTTTTTTATCAGTAAAAGTAATCCGTCGCTTAGTTTTGTGTAATTTCCATCCTGATGTTTTATATTCAACAGAACGGCAATCCTTTTGAAAACGTGGATATCCTTTCTTTCCAGACTTTTTAGATTTACAGTTGTCGTAAAACCTTGATATAGCAAACCACCCTCTTTCTGCGGCTGATTGTACTGCCATTGAGTTTAATTCAGCAGCAAAGGTAAAGTCTGAGCGGAGTTCTGTTGAATACTTATTCAGGGCAAACTTATCAATTTTTAGCTCGCGTGGTGCATCCATCCAATATCTAATCGCTTTATTGCGAATGAATTGGGTGGTACGAATGGCATCATCTATGGCGTTGTATTGATGTTGTTTACCTTTAACTTTGTATTCTAGGACTAGCATTGATTCAATTTTGAACAATCAATTTGATTTGGTTTCAGCCTGCATTTATTATACAATATATACAAAATGTCAGTGCAGGATAAATCCTGTAACTAGCCTTCATCCCGCAGCTGTTGCACAGGTGTGTCCTCCTGAGTCGGACACGCCTTCAAGGGTTTTCGGCATTCTCCTTATAAAATTCACAGACAAATGACCGTATTCCGCAAAGTTTTGGAAATTTTTAACTTTGCAATTTATCTCATTCCCATTTAGGAGCAGAATAATATTGTGTCTGAATCGCGTAATCGCTGGATAGTCCGAGTAGTTTTAGCTTTCGCTGTTGTTGCTTTTTTGGGTGTTTCTATTATGCCCATCATTACAGCGGTTAATAAACCCCAATCATCTCCACAAAATCAGCCCACTGCTGACCCTAAAATATCTTCATCGGAGCAAAAGTCAAAACTGGAAGATCAAGTTCGGGGTTATGAATTAGTTTTACAAAAAGATGCAGAAAATCAAACTGCACTCAAGGGACTTTTGCAAGCGCGTTTAGGTTTGTTGAGTCAAAAAAGCCAAGGGGAAGTTAAACCAGCGGATATTCAAGCTGTGATTGAACCTTTAGAAAAACTCGCTAAACTCAATCCCCAGCAGTCAGAGTATGGAGTTTTACTGGCACAAGCTAAACAACAAATTGGTGATAAGGAGGGGGCTGCCCAAACTTATCGCTCTATTTTAACTACAAAACCGGGCGATTTGAAAGCTTTGCAGGGCATGGTGAATTTGCAATTAAGCGAAAAGCGTCCAGAAGCAGCTATTGGCTTATTACAAGAAAGTTTAGCTGCTGCGACTCAAGCTAATACTATTCAGCCGGGTAGTGTGGATGTGGTTGCTGTGCAGGTGCTTTTAGGTAGTGTCTACGCTTTTCAAAAGAATGATAATAAAGCTATCTCTGCTTATGATGAAGCAATTAAGAAAGATGCTCAAGATTTTCGCCCCGTTTTAGCAAAGGCAATGCTGTTTAAGGAACAGGGGAAGCTTGATAAAGCAAAACCTTTATTTGATAGTGCCACAGCTTTAGCACCGGCTCAGTATAAGGATGAAATAAATAAAGCCGCAGCTTCTAATCCTACTCCTACGGCATCACCTACGCCTTCATCCACAGAATCACCTACGGCATCACCTACGGCATCACCTACGGCTACTCCGTAAGGTGTAGGGAGGAGAGGTAAACTGATAGAAGTCTCTGAGTTTTTTAGCAATAAAATAGGAGTTGAGCAAAAAATAATTCAACTCCTGATCAATAAATTATTTTTTGATCAGGATGCTGAAATTAAAAGGGTAAGTATCCTGTTGTAAGCATTTTATAACCAGAGGCGATGCAAATTAGTGAGAGAAAAAACTGCCATAAACTAGTAGGGTTAAGAATTGCACGACTGCTAATAAATATGGCCATAATACCAACGGCAACAGCAGTCCATCCCAAATCTTTCATACTTCCTGGAGCAAAAACTAGCAAGAGTACACCTGATGTTAATGCTAATACTGAAATATCAGCAGAAATTCCTCGCCACCAATAAGGATAAACATTGGTTGTAAAAAAGATATTTTCTCCTACAAGGTAAATACCCAAAATTAGCAACCCAAAGCCGACAATTCTCAGTAAAAAGCCCATAATGTACCCCTATAAAAAAATTTACATCTGACTAAGACTTAAAAGTACAACTAAGGGCGGGGAAACCACGCACCTACAGGTTTTGTAATTTTATCACGGTATCTCACTCAGGTGCATACAGGGGTATTGAATTTATTTTCCTTCTATGGCGGCCACTATGCCGAAGATGATAAATAGAAAGCCGCCTAAAAAGGTAATTTGTCTTTCAGAAATTTTACCTGCAATTAATCTACCACCGATGACGGCGATCGCTGCACAAATTGCGTGTCCTAATATTGCACCAGCGGTGACACCAATGGGGTTATTTCCAGCAGCTAGGGCTATGGTGGCTATTTGTGTGCGATCGCCCCATTCTGCTATAAATGTTAGTACGAAGGATTTCAGTAAAATTGACCAAACACTTTTTTCCTGGGAATTATCTAAATCTGCTTTTTCCACCGCTTCTTGTGCTTCTTCTGCGACTTCTTCGGTAGCAGATACAGCCATTTTATTGGCATCATAGATTAATTTTAAACCAAAGGCAATAAACAAAACTATTTCGGCGTAATGAATATAGATTTCTGGTAATAAAGATACTACCTGCCCAAATGCAACTGATAAGATAGTCATAGCCGCTAAAGCAGCGACTACACCAGTGAATACCAAGCGCCGCGAGTGGTGCATGGAAAGAATCACAGCAATAAAAAATGTTTTATCACCTAGTTCGGAAATGGTAATTAGTAATAAACCTGCGGTAAAAGCTGTTAACACTCTCTCAAACTCCTAAAGGATTTTTTACCTGTGTGGAGTATCAATGAGAGCAATCAAACCTCACTGAACTCCACATAGTTAAATGTGTAGTCAGTGAAGGTCTCGCTTTCAAATACTTTATTTATTCGCTATCTAAACCAGGCTCATCACCAGTATGTTGACTTAGATATACTGAACAGAAAACTTTGATTTACTGCCAGCAGCTACTCCCCTTCTATTAGTTATGTATAATACTCTTTTTGACAACAAAAGTCAAGCCATAAACCCTAATTTGAGATTATGACCTATTTAGAAACCGCAGCCCAATTTTACAGCCAAGTTGCCCAAACACCAGAAATAGGTCTTTGTTGTGTTCAAAGTACACCTTTACAATTACCAGGGCTGAAAATTCCTCTAGCTATGCAGGAAATGAACTATGGTTGTGGAACTACGGTTCATCACAATGAACTCAGTAACGAACCTACAGTCTTATATATTGGTGTTGGTGGTGGTTTAGAAGCTTTGCAATTTGCTTATTTTTCTCGTCGTCCCGGTGCGGTGATTGCTGTCGAACCGGTGGAAGCTATGCGAGAAGCTGCAATACGTAATTTAGAAATTGCTGCAACAGAAAACCCTTGGTTTGATCCTAGCTTTGTCGAAATTCGTCCGGGAGATGCGTTTAATTTACCTGTCGTTGATGCTTCTGTAGATGTAGTAGCGCAAAATTGCCTGTTTAATATTTTTGAACCAGCAGATTTAACTCGTGCTTTAAAAGAAGCATATCGGGTATTGAAACCAGGTGGACGCTTGCAGATGAGTGACCCGATTGCAACAAGTCCAATTCCTGCTCATTTACAACAAAATGAAAATTTACGCGCTTTATGTTTATCTGGTGCTATTACATATCAAGAATATACTCAATTAATTATTAATGCTGGTTTTGGACAAATTGAAATTCGCGCTCGTCGTCCTTATCGGTTGTTAGATAAACACAATTATCAATTAAAAGAAAATCTCCTTTTAGAAAGTCTGGATTCTGTGGCTTTTAAGGTAGATATTCCCGCAGACGGAGCTTGTATTTTTACTGGTAAAACAGCGATTTATGCAGGTAAGGAAGCATTTTTTGATGATAAGAATGGGCATATTTTACAAAGAGGAATTCCTGCGGCGGTTTGTGATAAAACAGCGGGAAATTTAGCAAATTCAAATCCTGAAGAAATCATTATTACTAATTCTACATGGTATTATGATGGTGGGGGATGTTGTTAAGAGTAATTCTTGTATCTAATCTAGCTGAGGTTTCGCGCAAAGATACAAAGGAGCAAAGACGCAAAGCCAGAAAACTCTCGTTCCCAGTCTCTGACTGGGAATGCCATCTTAGAGGTTCTACCTCCAGGTATAATAGAGGCAGAGCCTCTTAACTACATTCCCACGCAGAGCATGGGAACGAGAGAATAGGAGAAACTAGCGAGAAAATGGGGTAAAATCCTCAGATTTCTAATCTTTGCTTTTATTTCTCAACTAAGTATGGTTTAATTTAGATGGAATAAATAATTAATTTTATTAAAATGGCAGCAAATTATTTTGGACAAGACTTGGGAAATGGTGTGATTTTAGAAATGGTGGCTATTCCTGGGGGGACTTTTATCATGGGTTCTCCAGAAAATGAGGAAGGTTATAATAGTTCTTATCAAAGTCCACAACATCAAGTTACTGTTCCCCCGTTTTTCATGGGTAAATATCCAGTTACTCAACAACAATGGCGAGTCGTGGCTGCACTAGAAAAGGTTAAGATTGATTTAAAATCTGATCCATCTTATTTTAAAGGTGATGGTTCGACTTCGCTCACCAACAATTTGCCTGTTGAGTGTGTATCATGGAATGATGCTCAAGAATTTTGTGCCAGACTTTCCCGAATGGCAAATAAAACCTATCGTTTACCTAGCGAAGCTGAATGGGAATATGCTTGTCGTGGAGGAACTACTACCCCGTTTTATTGTGGGGAAACAATTTCTACAGATTTAGCTAATTATGATGGTAACTACACTTACGGGCAGGGACAAAAAGGAAAATATCGAGAAAAAACCACAGAGGTAGGAATTTTTCCCGCCAACCCTTTTGGTTTATATGATATGTGTGGGAATGTGTGGGAATGGTGTGAGGATGGGTGGCATGAAAACTATATAAACGCGCCTACCGATGGCAGTGCTTGGACAAGTCTAAGCAGTCAACGTAAACTGCTGCGCGGTGGTTTGTGGCTCAACAATCCTGTAAATTGCCGTTCTGCTTTTCGCTACAGCAACTATCTCGCCTACGGCAACCTCAATATTGGTTTTCGGGTTGTGTGTAGTGGTGCGGCGAGGACTTGTTAGCACTCTGCACTTTTGCTCTTTTGCGCTCTTATTCTTTTCACTTCCCTAGCGTAACGGAGTGGAGCGATCAAAAATATTTTATTTAGATTTCGGGAATGATTGATGAGTTGTTTCTCTATGATATAGGAAACTTTCGATTTAGTCAAGTGGTATGTTCCAATTATCAATAGTCTGTCACTTCCCCCTGTCTCTTAGAGGTTGTTTGAAAAGTATTATATCAAACCCGTAATCTCCAAAAACCTAACCCCCCTATCCCCCTTCCCTGCAAGGGAATGGGGGTTTTAAAGCCTCTCCC
>NZ_JAQMTJ010000315.1:0-34258 GCF_028330815.1 Dolichospermum lemmermannii CS-548 | reverse complement strand
CCTAATAGTAAATACATTTCAAAAAATTAATTTTTTGAGAAATTTTTGGTGTGGGCTTTAATTCTCAATAACCAATACTTATTGACAGAACTGTTACTGTTACGTACTTTTAGACTTTTTATTTACATCGAACTCAGGTCACACCCGTGTTTAAAGTTGATAATGCTACACTTGAATTAGTACAGCTATTAATAGTGATCTTTAATATACTACAGTCCTAAGTTAAGTTGATCACAATAAAAAGTTAAGAAATCCTTATCAACTGGAAATATTCTCAGTATACAGCAGTATTACCTGAAATTTCCAAATATTCTGTAATTCTTGATACAGTAGCATTTTTTGATGACTTATATGAGAATGGATCTCATTATAAGATATAATGCCAATGAAGTTTTATTGTCAACCTCAAACCATGAGAAGTTCTAGAGAAGTTAAAATAGATAGAAAAACCAGAAATTTTTTACCGCTGATTACCTTAATAATTTTGTCAGCAGTTTATGGATGTAACAATCCTAACAGTAGGGAGGTTGTAAAAACAGAACCAGCCCCAGTCCAAAAATCACCAAAAACTAAGGTAGTTACCACATTTTTACCAGTTTATTTGTTTACTAAAGCGGTAACTGGAGATGTTGCAGATGTAGAGATTTTAGTTAAGCCTGGTACAGAGATACACGAATATCAAGGGACACCTGCCAATGTAAAAGCGATCGCTACAGCGAAGATATTAGTCAAAAATGGTTTAGGCTTAGAAGAGTTTTTAGCAGATACAATTAAAAATGCTGAAAATTCTCAATTAGTGGAAATTGATGCTAGTAAAGGTATTCAAGCTATTAATAAAATTTCCCCCATAGATAAAACACCAACAGGAGAAGATGATCATGATCACGAACACCAATTTGGAAATCCTCATGTTTGGCTAGATCCAGTTTTAGCAAAACAGCAAATCATCAATATTCGAGATGGTTTAATTATCGCAGATCCGGTCAATAAAGCCAATTATCAAACCAATGCAGCCGCATATATCCAGAAATTAGATAATTTAAATAATGAATTTCAGCAGACTATCAAACAAACACCAAACTGCACCTTTATCACCTTTCATGATGCTTTTCCCTATCTTGCCAAACGTTATAACATTAAACAATTAGCAGTAGTAGAAATTCCTGAAAAGCAACTTTCCCCAACAGATGTGCAAAAAGTGGTGAATACAGTCAAAAAATACCAAGTTAAAGCCCTATTTAGCGAACCAGGGTTAGATAACAAATTACTCACCAGCATTTCCCAGGATTTGGGGTTAACTGTGCGGACTTTGGATTCTTTAGAAACGGGTGATACCAATCCAGAGTATTATTTTAAGGCAATGAAAACCAATTTGGAGAGTTTAGCCGCTGGATGCAAGTAGCAGGAAAATTCAAATCTCATTATTTCCCATCTATCACGATAAATTATTGGCATCTCAAATCCTAAATTCCATGACTGACGAACAAGCAGAATTTACATTACCAATATTAAAAGTTTCTGGGTTAACAGTCTACCAAAGTAGTTATTTAGCTGTGCGAGATGTTTCCTTTGAATTATTAGCAGGAACAGATACAGCTATAGTTGGTCCAAATGGGGCTGGGAAAAGTACCTTAATCAAAGCTATCTTAGATTTAATTCCCCGAAATGCGGGAACAATTGAAGTTTTTGGTCGCCCCATTTCCAGACTAGGAAATTTGCAGAATCAGTTGGGATATATGCCACAAAACTTTATTTTTGATCGCAGTTTTCCAATTTCGGTTAGTGAATTAGTAGCTTTAGGAATAGGGAATAGAAAACATTCATTTTTCTCGAAATTTTGGCAACAAAAACTGGAAACATCAGCAGCAGTCACCGCAGCTTTACACCGTACTGATGCTTATCGCTTGCGAAATCAGGCTATTGGCACTCTTAGCGGTGGTCAACTCAAACGGGTATTATTAGCTTATTGTTTGGTAACACCGCGAAAATTGTTAGTATTGGATGAAGCTTTTGCAGGGGTAGATGTTCAAGGAACAACGGATTTTTATGCTTTGTTAAATGAATTAAAACGAGAAGAGAATTGGACAGTGTTGCAAGTCTCCCACGATATTGATATGGTAAGCCGTCATTGCGATCGCGTCATCTGTCTAAATCAAACTCTTGTCTGTTCTGGTAAACCGGAAATAGCCCTTTCCCCACAAAATCTTTTAGCTACTTATGGACCAGGTTTTAGTCGCTATGAACATCATCATTAGGGAATTGGTAATTGGTAATTGGTCATTGGTAATTGGTAATTGGTCATTGGTAATTGGTAATTGGTAATTGGTCATTGGTAATTGGTAATTGGTCATTGGTCATTGGTCATTGGTAATTGGTCATTGGTCATTGGTAATTGGTAATAAACTATTCTTCTTCCTTCTTCCTCCTTCCTCCTGAATTCCTGACTCCTGAACTCCTGAACTCCTGAACTCCTCTCACTATGACCATTAACTATCATGATTTGCTGAATTTATTACAATTTCCCTTTATGCAGCGTGCCATTATGGGTGCTGTGTTAATGGGCATTTTAGGCGGTTTATTGGGTAGTTTTGTGACTTTACGACAATTATCCTTTTTTAGTCATGCCGTTGGTCATGCAGCCCTGGTAGGTGTGGCGTTAGGCGTGTTACTCAACACTAATCCTACTTGGATGTTACTCCCTTTTACTTTAATTTTTGGGGTTGTTGTTCTCTACCTAATTGATAAGACTGATTTGGCTAGTGATAGCGTTCTCAGTATAGTGCTATCTGGGGCGTTAGCAATTGGTGTAATTCTCACCAGTTTTATTAAAGGATATCGCGGTAACTTAATGGGGGTACTATTTGGCGATATTTTGGCTATAGATAACACAGATTTAATTTTGACGCTATTGGTACTTGTTGGTAGTAGCGTTTTTTTATTATCAACTCTGCCACAACAGATTTTATTAACTCTTAATCCCGATGTTGCTCAAGTACAAGGCGTGCCTGTACAATTATATCGTTATGGATTCGTTGTTTTGCTTTCCCTCGCTGTAGCTGTGGCGATTAAAGCGGTTGGTGTGTTATTAGTAAATGCGTTTTTAGTGATTCCGGCTGCTACAGCCAAACTTATGAGTCACCATTTCAGCCGCTTTCTGATTCTATCGGTGGTTGTCGGCTGTAGCAGTAGTATCGCCGGAATGATGGTTTCTGGGTTATTTAATCTAGCTTCTGGTCCGAGTATTGTTTTTGTGCAGTTTCTGGTATTTGTGACTGTGTTTACCTGGGTGAAGTTGACAACTGGAGTTTAGCTAAAATTATTTTAAATAACCCCTTGACTTATCTTTTTTTCTATGCTAAATTCAATATTGGTGGTGAAGAGAAAGCCCCCTGCCGGGATAGCTCAGTTGGTAGAGCAGAGGACTGAAAATCCTCGTGTCACGAGTTCAAGTCTCGTTCCTGGCACTTTATTAAAATAGCTGAAAGCCGCTGTTAATGGGACTAGAAGTGAAGGTAAAGCTGCTGTTTTCTATGATGGTGCTACTATTCCTTTACCAGCAGAATTACCTATGGAACTAGAACTAGCAAAAGATTGACTATCCTTGATTATCAGTCATTCCTGTCAAAGTAGTTAGCATTGTATGAAAAATATCACTCAAAAATACACAAAGTCAATAGCCTATTTCCGAGGTGAGTATTGGGATACAGCACTTTCCGGTTTTGTGAGGTACATATATAGCGGGCAAGATGCCCGCACTACAAGAGTTTCATAATTCAAGTTTGTATCTCATTTAGAGCGAAATCTGCTGTATGTGAAGAAAGTTGTTGAGGAATTGCGCTTTGTAACTATTTTGGATAACTCTGAGGCATATTCCTTTAGACTAGGTTTCCATAGGAATATCAAAACATTGAAAATGGAGACTAGGACAAATGCCTACGGTAAATTTATGTTGCCATGAGTTTGTAGTTGCTATTTCCTCCGTCGCTTGTATTGTCGGTCTATGGTTACTCAAGAATCACAATCAAGCTATAGATGATTTTCAAGAAACAGAACAAAGTCTTTTAACAATGAGCTTTGCTTACTGGTTAGTGTATTGCATCGCCTTTGGGATGGAAAGAGTATTTTTATTCAATTGGGAAGCTGTAATTATAACTTTGAGAATTACTACAGCTTTGTCATATTTCTTAACATTTTCTTGTATCTTGAGTTTGCCGTTACATAAATTTGCAGTTCATAAAATTGAAGAATAATCAAAAGTCAAGGTTAGAACTATATTTAGCTCCAACCTTGCTATTGTAAATTCATAATTTAGGCAATTCTCATAGCAATAGCGATCGCACCTTCGAGTTGTTCCTGGAGTAAAGTTGTAAGGATAAATACCTCTTGCACAGTTTTGCCTTGACGAGCAATGATTTTATAACCACCGCGAATGGGTACAGACACACGCAACTGCATTTTTGGTGCATGACCTCTAGCTCTACCAATCACCGCAGGTGTCACCGTCCCAATACCATCCTCTCGACACAAACGTTCTAAAATAGGAATTAGACCGGGAATATGGGTAGAGTGATTCCAAACTAGCCTACCATCGGTGGGTTTAGACATAATGATTAGGCTGCTTCCAGGGGAGCCATTGTCAACCCAGCCCGACGGAGTTGTTGGTGGTATAATTCCGCTTGTTCTTGGGGTCCTGTCCAGACAATTGCTTGTCCTTCATGGTGGACTTGATTAGTGAGATCCCAAGCGAGATCCCCCGACATTCCCGGAATATACTTCATTAAACACTCAGCTACGTGCTGGAAAGTATTGAAATCATCATTCAATACAATTACCTTGTAATTAGGATAGGTTTTCCGAGTCACTTGATTAACTCGGTCAGGTGTCACAGTCGGTGCTGAAGCCATACTGTACACATCTGCAAGTCTTGTCACCATAGAAAAATCAGCCAAAAACGACGTTGTACAAACTGACATTAGAAATAACTAGTTTAATCCATTGCTGACTGAGTTAGTAGTCAGACACAAGCCGATAATGTGTAAAAATATTAATTTAAACCTCGTCCAAGTTGAAAACTGGAGTTTTTCAAAAGGGAACAGGGAACAGGGAACGGGGAAGAGTATAGGATTGGGGAATAAAACCCAATTAAGAAAAAACTATGGGTTTCAAAGTAAACGCGGTTTATATCTATGAAGTAATTGACATTTTACCTTTTAAGAACTTCATATATGAGATATAGAATACAATTGAACTAAGAATATATAAACCTATAATTAGGTGCGAAAATGAACACCTTTCTCCTCTATACAAGCGACTTCCATGCTTGGACTCAAGAACAGGTTAATTTACTCAAAACTCAACAATGGGATACATTAGATACTGTCAACCTAATTGAAGAATTAGAAACCTTGGGAAGAAAAGAAAGACAAGAATTCAGAAATAGATTAGCTGTGTTGCTAGGACATCTATTAAAATGGCAATTTCAAGCAGAAAAACGGAGTAGTAGTTGGTTGAGTACAATTCGAGAACAACGGATTCAAATCAAACTACTTTTACAAGATAGTCCCAGTTTAAAACTTTATTTAGAAGAAGTATTTCTCACCGCTTACGAATTAGGTTTAGCATTGGCAATGAGAGAAACCCAATTAGGTCAACAGGTATTTCCCGAAATATGTCCTTACACTTGTGAACAAACCCTCAATTCTGAATTTCTACCAGATTAAGCTTCAGATACCCGACTTCTCCAAGAAGTCGGGTATCTTTTACCTACCACCAATTGTCCCAATTTTCGTTAAAAATAGAAGTATCAGGAAAAGCCGTAGGATTCCCATTTGCTTCCAACAGCTTTCTTAAAATTTGTAATTGTGGTTCTTGTTTAGGTAAATTATCAACCAATTGATAGGGTGCAATTCCTTCTTTTAATGCAAAACTGGCCACAGTTCCCGCAGCAGCACCAGAAGACCATTCAAAGGAATGAACTCGATAAGCAGCAGCCGCAATATGACTTGTAGCAATACTTTTTCCTCCTACCAATAAATTATCAATTTTTTGGGGAATCATTGCCCGTAGGGCAATTTGGAAAGGATAAGCTTGTCCTGCACCGCGTCTTTCTCCCACACGTTCCTTATTACCAGGTGCTTCTACTGGACTTTTTGCCATACATGGATGAAAATCTATGGCATAATGACCAATACCCACAGCATCAGGGTAAATTGTGGAACGAGTTCTTCGCATAGCTTTTTCTGGGGAAATTTCCCCCCTAATTACAGATGTTGCTTCCAAACCTGATACAGTTGCTTTTAAACTGCGATACATATTTGCTGGCAGAGTTTTTCGATAATATTGATCATTATAATTACGACGAGAAATATCAACTTCCCAAATGCCAAAACCGTCTGGTTGTCCCCAACTAGGACGGCCAATAATCCGTCTTCCTTCCCTCATGTAGGGGTATTTAGATAACCCATGAACTGTCCCCATGGGCGAATCTAAACCTGTTAAGAAACGGATATTTGTTTGCGGTTGTTTAACACCATTACCTAGTTGAGAATCTGTAGTTCCTGCATATAACCAATAAAAAAAAGAAAATGCCTTTTCTTCAGCTTTACGCAGGGTTTCTGTGCGTAGTCCTCCTTGCCAACCTCCTGGTTTTAGCTGTCCAGAGTTTTCTAATTGTTGACGAGTATAAATGAGATTATCTGCGGCTGTTCCCGGACGGTAATCATTTCCCCAAGTCCAGTTTTGCATGGAAATATCCCCTGGTGTGGGTGCAGTAAACTTCACCCCATTAAATGTAGTTGGTTGTCCTTTTTGGGGACTCCAAATTCGCCGATAGGTAAAGACTAAATCAAAGTTTGCTAATCGTTTTAATTCATAACTAAAATATGGTGAATATTGTAAATAAAATGGGGGCATTGTTTGTTGCTGCGCTGCTTTTGTTGCCTCCATTGCAAAGGTATAAGTGAAACCTTGGGTACAGTAAGGATCATTTGTAGTGCTAGAAGATGAAGGTTCAAGATAGGAACGGGCATCAATTCCTAGACGATAGGGAACATCTGCTAAAGCGATAATTTCCCCGGTTTCACTTGCGTCTATAATGTACCATTTTCCTGGGTTATTTTGAGATTGTTTGGGGAGAAACTGAATAATAGTTTTACTCAAACGAGATGAGTTTTTATAACTATAAGCATCTTCAATGGTTTGAGATAAGGTATTAGTATTTAGAGGTGGTTGATTTTTTGCTGGTTGATGTTGAATTGCTATGGCGTTATTAATAATTTTGCCATCTTTGCTAATTTGTAGATCTTTAATTACCGTATTGGGAAACCATTGTAATTTTCCCTTACCTTTTTTTTGGGCATCTTTGAGCATTTGTGTCATGATATTGTGGGCATCACGAGGCAGAAAACAGGAATCACTTACCCAACAATCTCCAGGATTAAGTTTGCCATATTTGCGTTCAATACGGTTTCTTAATTCGGAATAACCGCGAGAATAGAATTGTTTATCTCGTTGAGTTGGTCTTTCGTCTAATGCAGATGTTCCTTGAGCAGAAATTTGTCCCCCTAACCAGTCGGTTATTTCTGTTAAACAAACTGTGCGTCCTGCAAGTAAACCTTCATAAGCTGTAGCGACTCCTGAGAGTCCACCACCCACAACGAGAAGCTCACAGTTAACGATTTTATCTGGGATACGTGGAGGGGTAGCGGTGACGGCATAAGGGATGAGAACGGTGGTAAATAGGCTGAAGCTGATGAACGTTTGCAAACGTTTTTTGTATCTACGGTTCATAGAAGAGGGATAGAGTGGAGTTGAAACCGAATAAGTTATGAAATTAAGGATTTTAGAAGTTTTAGGACTCCAAAATCCCCAATTCCTTGATAATATATGAAACTAACGCAATGCCGGCGGTAATCGTGGTCTACCTGTAGTAATTGCATAGTTAATTACTAACAATTGTAACCATAATCCTGGAAAGCGATTTTCTAACCAAGATTGATTCCATTTCAAAAATTGCGGCAACCATATCCCCAAAATAACACTGATGAAAGCATGACGAGCAAAGCTGACATAATTCCCAACCCAACGTAATAAATCTCGCCAACCAGCTAATTGCCAAATCCACAATAATAAAGCCGGATTTTTCATAGCTGCTTTCAAAGCTAGACGGTTAAAAGTGAACCAATCACAACGGTCTTTAATGAAATTATCAGTTACTTCTGGGGTTTCATCTGTTAATAAGCCAAAGAAAGTATTCAGCATCGAATTTATCATTTGGGGGGCGATAAATCTGCCCGTGGGAACCATCATTCCCTTAGAAAACAACCACATTACAGCCACATTGCTTTGGTAAGCTCGAATTTTATTTAAGTGCTGCTGACTCAATAAATCATGTTTAAGGGCAATATTTAACAGAGTAGTTAATCGGTCTAAATTGCGGACTAAAGAACCAAAACCAGTAAAAACTAGCGGAGATTGCAAAGAAGCAGCATCACCAATGGCAATTAATCTATCAACTGCAATTGTGCGATCGCTACTATCTGCGCTAAAATGTCCTGGGATATAGCCAAAAGTTGGTTTCCTCCAGACTAATTTATCTAGATCACAACGCCGATATTCTGGCAAAATTGTGAAAAAGTCCTCATACATTTCCAACAAAGAACCAGGATTTTCTTCATTTACTTCATGATAGTGAAATAGGTAAATTGTTAATTCTTCACCAACACCAGGAAACAACTCCCAAATTAACTGTCTACCTCTCGAAATATCCCCATGACTGTAAAGAACATCCCCATATTCAGAATCCCAGACCCCAGGCTCAAAGCCCTTTTCAATCACTGCTCCCACCGTTGGACACACACTATCAAAAGCCCGACCACCATTTAATTGCCAAGCAATTGGTGAAGCCGTTCCCATTGCGTCTATCAATAAACGTCCACTCACCTGCTGTTCATTACCAGTAGGCAAATGTTTAACGTTAATCGTAACTTGTGTAGGACTAATATTCACTTGGGAAAACTCCGTTTCATCCCAAATATCACCACCAGCAGCTTGAAGTTTTTGCCCACATAATGCCAGTAACCTTTCTGAATCTAAAGCTATATTTAGGACTGTGGGAGTATGGAGAACAGAGGATTTCAAATTAGAGGGATTATTACCATCAAAAAACTTATTAAAACCGTCTTTATATTCCCTAGAAATAATTTCTGCTAATTCAGCATTGGTGAGCAAACCCAAATTTATTAAACTTTGGATTTCATCACGGGAAATATTCCATTCTCGGTTCATTTTACCAAAAGGTAATCTTTCCACCAACAGCACCTTATAGCCCAATTTAGCCATGACTGCGGCATGAATTGACCCCAAAGCACCACCAATATAAATGAGGTCATACTGAGGACTAGCAGCAGGGGAGAGGATAGGTGATATTTCCTGACTATTCCCTTGATAAAATACTACTTGACGAGGCTTTTGAGGATTTCTTACCCCTTCTCGCCACCTTTGCTCCCACCAGTAAGCGCGCTTGAGGTCATATTCTCCATTAGGCATTTTCTGAAAATACTTGACAGTTAGAGGATAATAGGGTTCTAACTCTGCGAAAATTGATTTTTGGGGATCAATGACAGGTGGTTCTGGGTAGCAATTGGGAAAGCGACTTCTAATTTTCCGCGTTAGAGATTGGAGAATGCGTCTCTCCTGGGGAAAAGGTTTATCTCCCCAACGGAATACTTTTAGGTAAGTTGTCCGCTGCACCGACCACACAAATACAGATAGTTCTACGCTATTGGCAATGGTACTTTTAGCCGCACTTCCCAGCCGAAACCCATCTGGGGTGATGAATTTTTGACTATTTTCGACAACGAAATCTGTTTGTAGCCATTTGCTTACGGATACTGTATCGGGTGTAGGAATTTCTAAATAAAGAAGTTCTTGCATATTGTTCTGATATCTCATAACGAATCTACTCACTCAGACAGATTAAAAAAAGGCAGAAACTAGGTTAAACTCTGCGCTAATTAACTTCATAAAGATTCCATAAAGAATTTTAATGATTTATCAATTTTATTGTTCATGTTGTAAATTTCCTAAACCCATGCCATGAATTATCCTATCCCAGACAGTCCCCAAGAAATATCTGCATTAAGAAAACAGCCAGTTGATGAAGAATTAGTGGCTGCGGTAATTGCTGGTGTAATTAGAGTAGTTCGCGCTCAGGGTCAGTCTTTAGATCAATTAACTACCCAGGTATTAGCGGATGATAAAATGTTAGATAGGCAACAAAGGCGCTGGTTAAGTCAGTTGGTTGCCCAAGCATGGGAAAATTTTTCTTAATGCGCTGATGATATACAAGTATGTAGACGAGAGAAGACTTCCACCCACCCCTGTCCACCGCCCAAACCGCCTAAACCTAAGAGAAACCACCCCCCCCTCATATCCAAATGCTACAGGGAGGTGTGCTTTGAGGTTTTGTTTAGTTGCTGTTTTGTCAAAACCAATATTTTTATAATACAACCACTTTCCGTCTTTCCTCCATCCTACTGTGTCGCATAAGGACTGCCAAACTTTATCGTCGTACTTTTTCGTTCCCCCCAAACTTTGATAAATCTTTTTTTGGACTGAAAAACCAAGTTATCCATTACTGTAAATAGGTCAAAATTGTGTAAAGAAAAGTAAAATCTCCAAAAACTTCTTCACTCTTGCATGAGTGCCTCTTGCCTCTTCACAACGATAATTTTTAACGCCGACCTACTTATTTAACCCACAAATTATCAATAGTACACAAGTCTTCACAGGGAAAATTATTAATACTCCTAGTATCTAAATAACCCAACAAATGCGTCGGGTTGCGCTGTCGCTTAACCCGACCTACAAAAAATGGACAAGGTATTGAACGATAAATAGGGATTTCTTGGTTTACACATTAAAACGGTATTTTGTCAATAAGATTTAGATGCGTTTCCCCTGCTTCACTATCACTCCACATTCAGATATAATTTATGCTGTAATCTAAAATTAATATTGCAAAAACTACCTAAAGTTATGAAACAAAGGTTATAGAACTTATGTACTGTACAAATTAACCATCATGTGTATGAATGATATTTGGTCGTTTCAGGCTTTGCGGATGAAGTCTAGATAAATAGCGATAGCGAAGCGCTGCTGCAAGCAGTTCGCTAAAAAATCATCAAAAAATCGGGTTTAAATCCCTGAAAGTCATACCCCCTATTTGGTATTTCCTGTCAATGCGTAAGTCCTAGGTTATTTAAAGAAGTCCAGATAGGGTTGACGCAAACTGTAACTTTAGTTTTCTTTAATTTTTTCTTAACTATCAATTATTTATCTCTTAAACAATCTGGGATAAGTTTGCTCTGTAGTTAAAGCTTTAGCCATTCTTTTTAAATCTCAAGAAAACTAAAATCCTCCTAGGGGAATAAGCAACAACAAATCTCTAATTGCAAAAATGGAAACATTCAAATGCAATAATTTTAATAACAATGATAAACTTTTGTAGAAACTTTCCTTTGAAGATTTCCCCTGAGTTTATTAGCGTTCTTTAATAAAAATAAGTAAACAAATTTAAACCAGTATCTACTAATTTTTGAACAGGAGCATGACAATGGCAACATCATTTGTACCAGCAGGCAACACAAACTATACCCTAGTTGGTACGGCAGACGATGATATTCTTGATGCCTTAACTGGAGGGGGAAATAATATCCTTCAAGGTGGTGACGGGAATGATGAGTTATTTGCCTATACTAATGATAAACTCTTTGGAGAAGCAGGAAATGATGAACTCCACTCTGAGGGTAATGGTGGCAATACCTTAGATGGTGGAGATGGTAATGATATTATTTTTGCTGACCGTAATGATACTATTTTAGGCGGCGCAGGTGATGACACAATTTTTGGTGGTCGCGGTGGCAATACTTTAACTGCTGGCACAGGTAACGATACATTCTGGCTGACTAATGCCGAATATCCCATCAGTCCAAATATCATTACAGACTTTAATCCCACAGAAGATCGGTTGCAAATTGCTTTTGATGGCATTACATTAGATAAACTCAGTTTTGTACCCCAGGGAAATGACACCCTGATCAGTATCAATAGTACACAATTGGCTATTCTTAAAAATCAAAATTATGAATTACCAATATTTACTATTACTTCAGCTTCAGCAATAGAAGGAAGTGCCATTAATTTCACTGTCACCCGCACGGGAGATGCTCAAGCTACTCGCAGTGTAACTGCATCCACAGCTATTAATACAGACGATACAGCTAGTGCCAGTGACTTAACTGCAAATACTCAGACTCTCACATTTGCACAGGGAGAAACTAGCAAAACCGTTACTGTCCAAACAACTCAAGATAGCCTATTTGAAGGCAATGAGACTTTCACTGTTAGTTTAAGCAATCCTAATAATGGCGCAGTTGTCAGTTCCACAAATGGTACAGCGAAAGGAACAATTAACAATGATGATGCTGCACCTGTATTTAGTATTGCTGCGGCTTCTGCAACAGAAGGAAGTGCCATTAATTTCACTGTCACCCGCACGGGAGATGCTCAAGCACCACAAAACGTAACTGTAGCCACTTCTATTGGTACTGATGATACAGCTAGTGCCAGTGACTTAACTGCAAATACTCAGACTCTCACATTTGCCACAGGAGAAACTAGCAAAACCTTTACTGTCCAAACAACTCAAGATAGCCTATTTGAAGGCAATGAGACTTTCACTGTTAGTTTAAGCAATCCTACAAATAGTGCAGTTGTCAGTTCCACAAATGGTACAGCTAAGGGAACAATTAACAATGATGATGCTGCACCTATATTTAGTATTGCTGCGGCTTCTGCAACAGAAGGAAGTGCCATTAATTTCACTGTCACCCGCACGGGAGATGCTCAAGCTAGTCAGAGTGTCAATGTAGCCACATCTATTGCGACAGACGATACAGCTAGTGCAAATGACTTAACTGCAAATACTCAAACTCTCACATTTGCACAGGGAGAAACTAGCAAAACCTTTACTGTACAAACAACTCAAGATAGCCTATTTGAAGGCAATGAGACTTTTACTGTTAGTTTGAGTAATCCTACAAATAGTGCAGTTATCAGTCCTAATAATGGTACAGCGAAAGGGACTATTAATAATGATGATGCTGCACCTATAAACCAATCTCCCACAAATATTACTCTACAAAATCCAATTACAACCCTTTCTGAAGGGACAAGTACCACAACTAGGCTCAAAGTAGCTGATATTGTTATTACGGATGATGGACTAGGAAGCAATACTATCTCTTTAACAGGTGTAGATGCTGCTAGTTTTGAGGTAGAAGGAACAGTTCTTTACATCAAAAAAGACACAAAGTTGGACTATGAAACCAAGAACAGTTATGGTGTAACAGTCAATGTTGATGATACCACCGTAGGTAATACTCCTGATGTTTTTACCAACTTCACTCTCACGGTAACAGATGTAAATTATGCTCCCGAAGTCAAACCAAATCAAATCTTTAGCTACACTGAAAACAAAACAGCAAATTTCCAAGTAGGAACTGTTTTGGCTACGGATGACATAGCTGTAACAGGTTTTGCGATCGCCAGTGGAAATGATTCTGGTTTCTTTAACATTAATAATCAAGGTATAATCACCCTGACGGACAAGGGAGTGACCAGTGCGGCCAATGACTTTGAACGCAGTCCTAATGGTTTTACCTTGGGGATTATTGCTAAAGATGCAGCAGAGGCTACTTCCCAGGTTACGAATGTGACTATTAATGTTACCAATGACCCAACGGATGATAACAAAAAACCAAATCTGCAAAGCTTCACCCAAAATGGACAAGAAGATCAAATAATAAGTTTTGGTATTGGAGACTTCAAAGACAAGGGTAAATACCAAGACGAAGACAATAATGATTTAATGGCAATTAAGGTAATAAGTTTACCAACCGCTGGAAGCCTAACTTTTGTCAATGGTCAACAAGTGACTAAGAATCAAGAAATATTAGTTAATGACCTAGCTAATGTGCGATATAATCCCGTTGTTAATGCTAATGGTAATGTTGCCACATTGACAGTAGCAGCGATTGATAATGGTACTCCAAAAGTAGAATCTGATCCTGCTACAATCACAATCAATCTGACTCCGGTAAATGATCCTCCCGTTGCACAAAATGATCAATTATCTGTCAGTCAAGGAAGTGCGGGAACTATCAACCCTTTAAACAATGATAGTGACCCTGAAGGAGATAGTTTAAAGATCACCGGCAAAACCGACGGTAAATATGGCAAAGTAGATATCAATGGCAATAATTTGACCTATACGCTGTTAGATGGTAATTATTTGGGCAATGATGTCTTTAGTTACACTGTCTCTGATGGTGGTCTTTCCGCAAGTGCTGATGTTAGGGTAACGGTTACGGGTAAAGCTACAACTGCCACAGTAGCACCAACTCAGCTAATTTCAATTGCTCCTGTTGATAAACTGATTCCCAAGGAAGCAGGTGCATTAACTGGTATTGTCGATAAATTGGGCTACGAATTTCCTAATAACTACAACCCATCCCTTGTCAAAAACTCTCTGCAAAATGCTCTAAATCAGACCACCGCAGCCTTTAATAATCTGTTTGGTCTTTATGAGGTGGACAATGCAACCGGGTCTGTAAATGGCATTAAACCCGGGGAAATCGGTTATGCGAAAGCTGCTTTGAGTAAGGTAGTAGATAACTTTATTGTGCGGGTAGGGGGTTCAAGTAGTGGTGCTGCGAGTGATGTCGTTGTCAGTGGTGGTAAAATCTATTCTCCCTTTGTGATTGCCAATGGTGGTAACTTCTCTGGTAATCTTCAACAAGCGATTAATGCTTTCTTTACTGCGAACCCTAATAATAGCCCGGCTACCGCCCAAAATTACAGGACTTTACCTGTAGCCTATTTTAGCTTTGGGGTAGCTAACCCGGACGGTGCGGCTCATTTGAGAAGTTTTGGGAATAACACCTTTGGTTTTGAAGATCTACCTGCGGGTGTGGGGGTAAGTGACTACGATTTTAATGATGCGGTTTTCTCTTTTGGAGCGGTCGTCTAGTTTGTCCTATTCTAGATCATGATCATCGTCTCTGTACTTAGCCGCTAAGTTCAATTGTCAAAGCTAGTTGATAGAGATAGCGACGAGATAAACCCGTGTCCTTTGCTATCTCACGACTAGCTTGAGAACGAGAAATACCCTGTTTAATCATTGATAATAGTTCGTTTTTTAATTCGGTTTCTGTGAGTTGAGGTTTACTAGGTGGATTTCCAGCTACTAAAAGAGTATATTCTCCTTGGGGTTCTTTGTCTTGGTAATGGGTAATCCCCTCGGCAATTGTTCCTCGCCAAAATTCCTCGTATAATTTAGTTAGCTCCCGTGCTATAACTAGAGAGCGATCGCTGCCTAAAACTGTCCCCAAATCGGCTAAAGTATCCCGCAATCGATGAGGTGATTCATAAAAAACCAAAGTTCGGGATTCACCTTGCAAAGATTCCAAATATTTCTGGCGTTGTTGACTTTTAGCCGGTAAAAAACCATCAAAAATAAACCTATCTGTGGGTAATCCCGCCGCACTCAAAGCCGTAATTACAGCACTTGCACCGGGGATAGGCACAACAGTGATACCATTATCAATACAAGCCTTAATTAACTCATATCCTGGGTCAGAAATTCCCGGCATTCCCGCATCACTTACCAAAGCGATCGCTTTTCCATATTGTAAATGCTCTAATAATTCAGGAATGCGACTATGACTATTATGTTCATGGTAACTAACTTGGGGAGTTTTCACCTGAAAATGCTGTAGTAATCTGCCTGTGTGGCGTGTGTCTTCTGCCGCAATCATATCCACTGCTTGCAAAATTCTCACCGCTCTAAAAGTCATATCTTCTAGATTACCAATGGGTGTAGCGACAATATAAAGTGTTCCTGGTTTTGGTTCAGTTTGCATATTAATTTTGAACACGGATTCAACGGATTAAAGGATTTCACAGATTAGATGATTTTTGAGATGATTTAATCTGTGAAATCTGTAATTTGCAGGAAAGAAGTTATCAGCTAGTAGTCTGTCAAATTTATTTTGACGGGTTTTTGGTAGTGCGGGCATACTTCGACCCTTCGACAGGCTCAGGGCATCGCAAGCTCAGTACAAGTCTTGCCCGCGTGAGCGAGACGCTCACACTACAGTCCATCATTTTTATCTTGACAAACTACTAGTTGTTAATAAACTTCTCAAACACCTCACCAAAATCTTTCCGCACATAAGTTTCATGAGCATATTTTAACCAATTAAAAGCATACTGATTAATTGATTTAAATTGCTCTTCTGAAGTTGATGTAGTTGTTGAACGACTAACTGTACTAGCTGCTGTATTTAAACTAGTTTGAGCATATTGATGATAAAGAGCATTTTCTCGTTGAATTGAGGCAATTTTCAGTAAAGCCTTGTACAAGTCTTTCAAAGGATGAATATAAATTTTAGCAACATCAATAGAATAGGATATATCCCCCATTATTAACTTGATTTCGATATCCATATCTATTGTTCCTGCGGTTTCTAGCTTCACATCCTTAATAATATGATGACTATAACTAAAACGTTTGAGTAGACGTTTTTTACTAACCGCAGAATTTCCATCTAGATGAATTAACGCTAGGTTAGTAAAACAATATTCATCAGTTTTCGACTTAATTAAAAAATAGATCTTTTCCCCTTCTTCATGAATCACATAATCATCACTATCAACTTTATGAAAATCTTCTGGTTTGATCACAGCACCAATATCACTCAAACCTAGTGCATCCATCGCCATATTTTTGAACATGATCTTTTACTCTCTAAGCAAATTAATTTTACTATGATTTTATTGATTATACGTCAGTGCTATTTGATTTACGAATTTACTTAACAGTATTTTACTAAGTAAGTCAACACAATAAAACCAAACTGTGTAAAGAAATGTAAAATCGCTGAAAACTTCTTCACCCTTGCCTCTTGCATGAGTGCCTTTTGCCTTGCTATAACGACAATTTTTAACGCCAACCTACTTAATCTCTGTTAAGATATAAGAACAAATTTGAAAAAATGAAGACAATCCAGGTTAAAATTTCCAATTCTCAAAAGTTACACTTTTTTTGATTCCTTGCATAAAAATTATCATCATAGGTAAGTAAATGAGCAAAAATAATTAAACATTTTGAAAATACCTAAACCGATGAATTATGTAAGGGTACCACCCCTACATTAAATTCATAAACTTTCCTATAATTTACTTAATACTTTGAGCAAGTTACCAATTAGCAATGAGCAAATCTGGCTTATTTGTGGGTTTAATTACCTTAGATTTAATTTATCTCGCGGACTCTTCCCCCCAAAATAATCAAAAACTTGTTGCCACTGACTATACTGTAGCAGCAGGAGGACCAGCAACAAATGCCGCCGTCACCTTGAGTCATTTAGGCAACCAAGCTACAGTTTTAGGTGTATTGGGTTCCCACGATATTACACAGCTAATTCGTAGCGATTTAGAGAATTACCAAGTCGCAATTATTGACTTAGACTCCCATCGCCATACACCACCACCCGTTTCTTCAATTATTGTTACGCAAGCTACAGGAGAAAGAGCGGTAATTTCTATTAATGCCATCAAAACTCAGGCAAATATTACCTCTATCCCCGCAAATATTTTACAAAATATTGATATTGTCTTAATTGACGGACATCAAATAGAAGTTAGCAAAATCATTGCCCAAATGGCTAAAAAACAAAATATTCCCGTTGTCATTGATGGTGGTAGCTGGAAACGAGGATTTGCAGAAATATTACCTTTTGTAAACTATGCTATTTGTTCTGCTAATTTCTATCCCCCTAACTGCAAAAATCAGCAAGATGTTTTTGCCTATTTGCAAAATTTTAACATTCCTCACATTGCCATTACTCAAGGGGAAAATCCCATTCAATACTTAAATTGTAGTCAATTTGGTGTGGTAAATGTGCCAAAAATCCAGCCCGTTGATACACTAGGAGCAGGAGATATTTTTCACGGTGCTTTCTGTCACTATATCCTGGAAACAAATTTTATAGAAGCATTAGCACTAGCTGGTAATACTGCTACGGAAGCGTGTAAATATTTCGGTACGCGCCCTTGGCTAAATTCAAATATTTGATGTTCATTTTTCCTATTCCACCCAAATTTATCCTCAAATGAAAGACTTATCCGAAATATTAACAATTGCGCGGTCAGTTGGTTGGGGTGCAGCCAGTCTCCTCAGTTCTTATTATCATGGTACTATCGCTGCACCAAATTTAGATATTCAATATAAAGACAATGAACCCGTTACAGTTGCAGATTTGGCTGTTAGTGAATATATCTTGTCACAGCTACAAGCCGCTTTCGGGAATGAAGACTTTGGATATATCAGCGAAGAAACTCATAAATCAGAACAGGGAAAAAATCCCGCTGAGTGGGTATGGATAATTGATCCATTAGATGGGACAAGAGACTTTATCAACAAAACTGGAGAATATGCCATTCATATTGCCTTAGTGCAAGGAACACAGACAATGTTAGCCGTCGTGGCAGTTCCAGAGACACAAAAGTTGTATTATGCCACCAGAGGCAGTGGGACTTTTATCGAAACCACAACTGGTTCTGTGCCTGTGCGACTTAACTCCCATAAAAATATCCAAGATCTAATTTTGGTTGTTAGTCGCTCACACCGCAACGATAGGTTAGAATATCTCTTACAGCACTTGCCCTGTCAAAATCAAAAAGCGATTGGTAGCGTCGGTTGCAAAATTGCAGCAATAGTTGAACAGCAAGCAGATGTTTATATTTCCCTTGCCGGTAAATCCGCACCGAAAGACTGGGATATGGCTGCTCCTGAACTTATATTAACGGAAGCAGGTGGCAAGTTTACCCATTTTGACTGCACGCCATTAAAATACAACACCGGCGACATTCATCAATGGGGGGAATTACTGGCGAGTAATGCTCAAAATCATGAGGAACTATGTCAAGAAGCACAAAGCATTCTCACACGGTTTGCTTCAAACTAAAATAGTATTGATCGGGGCAAATTCCCTAACAATGCTCAAAGTTTTGTGGGGAAATTTTGCTCGTCATGGGTTAATATTCTCATATAGTGTTATAATGGGCGAGGTGAGGATTATTTTCGGTTGAGATCGCAATCGCTATTAAGTCCAGTAAAAAAAATTAAAATCTAGAGTATCCAGCAGATACAGTCCTAGACTAAACGCCGCTGGAATATTTTACTTTGACTTTAGTTCTCAAATATTAATTTAAACTACGGAGGAACAGGAATGACACAAGTGGTCTTAGGTGAAAATGAAGGAATTGAATCAGCACTGCGAAGATTTAAGCGGGAAGTTTCCAAAGCGGGAATTTTCCAAGATATGCGGAAAAAGCGTCACTTTGAGACACCTTTAGAAAAAGAAAAGCGCAAAGCTATAGCTAGACACAAACAACGTCGTCAACAACGTTCTCGCTTCAAACGATAAGTTTTTAGTCTTGTCTGCTGCAACTGGAAATCCCGACGGATTTCCTGTTAATTGAAACAAATTACAAGTAGTTACTAATGATATCAAGTACAATTTATGCAGTGGTTAGGGGCGAGTTTATCCTGCCCCTAAGTTGTTTTTAGATTAAATTAACTGCTAGATTTCAGCTACTGCTCGTTCAATTAAACGTCTTGCTAAAGTCTGAGTTCCTGTGTGTTCATAGTAATTTGTAGACACATCTATAAATGCTGCCAGATAGTCCAGCTTGTCATCAGCAATTTGCGTAAAAGATTGCAAATTACTAATTACTTTGTGAGGGGTTAAATTATGGCTTGTTACCAGCCCACTCATCCAACCGCTAACTGATTGAAAACTTTCCCCAATAAAGTTGAGTTTACCAGCATCGTTATTGCCAGGAATAGTATTTTTGATGGTTTGGAAAGTCGAGTTTTGGTTTAGATCTTGGGGACTCATTTGACTAATTCCAGATAAGGCCTTGTGAATAAAGTCGGGTCCGAGGGGAATTAAACCATCAACACAAACTAATGCCACCATGCGGATAAGTGACTCACCACCATACTCACCTAAAGCACCGACAAAATCGCCAATGCTGTCCCCAGGAATACCGTTAATTTGACAAAAAGCGACTACTTCAGCTACTAATTTCAGGGTTAAGTCAATGGTTTGAGCTTTGTCTGGTTTGGGAGTCAGAGAGTTTAAAAAACCGAGCAGGGGAATTGATTCCCCAATTTTGTTGGCTAAAGCTGCTGCACCCAAAGCTTTATCTGCACCATCAACAGTTTGATACAGCCAGAGGGCGGTTTGATATCCTTGGGATTTATCATTAAATAGATAAATTGCTCTTTCACCAATTTGTTGAATTAACTCTTCGTCAGTCTCCCCGGTAACAGTTTTAATGGTATTCACAAAACCAACTGTATTTTGCCATTCTCCAGGAGCAACAAAATCCAAAGCTTTCAACATGGAAACAGTCAAGTTACTGGTTGGTAATTCGTCAACTAACTCGAAAATTGATTTACTCACAAAAGTCTCCTTGTGTATGTTTTGTATTAACGTCGGTTGTTATACTCAAAACGGCTTGATTGTTTGATTCCAAACGTAGGGGTTTAGCAGTGCTAAACCCCTACACATCTGGGTTCTTTGTCATTTAGCAAAAGTTTAAATCTCACCCGTGTTTAGTATAGTTAGGGAAGCGATTAAACTATTTCAACTTTGCTAAACCATCGAGATTAAATTTTTCTATCCAGGCTGCGCGATCGCTCGCAGTAAATGATGGACTTTTAGAAATTACCTTGACTTGGTACTTATCCACCAAAACCGAAGTTTGAGTGTTACCAACTTTTACCGCAGGATAACCGCCTATTTTTTCAGTGCTGTTAGCAAATTTAGCTGCTGCTCCTGGTATGCTGCTAGTATCAGAAATAGCGAGTTGAGCAACTACTTTGCCACCTTTTTTCAAGTTTGCTTCAGAAAAGCCTTTTTTCTCTTGGGTATAGACACGATCATAGCCATCTTCGCTACTGGGGAAGAATTTATTTAATTTACTACCCTGAGTTGCACTTTTAACTACTGCCTGTCCACTTCTTTGCTTGGTACTTTCTTGTTGTACTTGATCAAAACGACTAGGTGCTTTTGTCGAGCAGGCTGTAGTTAGTAGTACGATTGATAGCAATACAGCAGCTAAAACTCTCCGCCCATGATTTTTCACCATTTTTGGCTTCTCCTTAATACTTGAGCTTGTGAGGCAATTATCAACTATTTTGCCATTTACAAACTAGAAATTTACTTTTAAATAATACTACGCAAGACGTTGAGCTATCACCGCATACAAAGGATCTCCGCCTGGTACCCCCAACCACTGTAAAAAACCTGGTGCTGCTGACTTTGAGCAAATCACTTCTGGGGTGGTGAATCCAGGAACTGAGGCAAAATAGCCCTTGACCAATTTTACTCTAAAAGCTTCCGAACCGTCTCGCCAGACTTGAATTGCCTTTTGAAAAAACATCCGGTTAGAAAAACTAATAATTGCTATCCCACCGGGTTTAAGAATGCGGTGTATTTCCGAAAATATAGCCTCTGGGTATTGGATATATTGCACAGAAACACAGTTAATAACAGCATCAAAGTCTTGATCTGGAAAAGGTAACTGGAGATTTGTGTTGATATTTTGGACAAAGTAATGATTTAACTGGGGATTCCGGGCTAATTCTTCAGCATTTAGTCCATGTCCTGCTACATGAGCAAAATCTATATCTGTGGGTAGATGCGATACCCAGCTACTCATCAAATCAAGAATACGAGTATTTGATTGCAGTCGCTGACGATATAAATCAGTTAATTGTTGAATAAAACCCTCATCTACATGAGTGACAAAGCGAGGGTAACTATAGAATAACAGATCATCCGATTCATCTAATTTAATGCGTTGACTTGGTTGCAGGAGCATAAACGTCTTTTTTCCCCGATTGGAAAATTTTGAATAGTATTCTAATTGATAAGTTATTTTTGATAACTTAACTTATTCTACATGAGTAAATACTATATTTACTATTCATAAATGTTTTTCAAATCACCCCTAATTATTTTGATTATCCAATTAATTCGGCTATTTTGGCAATTACCATATCCCAAGTTGTTAATTTGGCTACTTCCTTTGTTGTTATTTACTTCTGGGGAAACCAGTCTCATGGCTCATGATGAAACCCTTTATGCGTTAAGAGCCAGACAAATGTTTGAAACTGGTGACTGGGTATCTCCTTGGGGTAATCCTCATCATAAAACCCCTGGTTTTTATTGGGTAATTGCTATTTTTTATCAGCTATTTGGTGTTAGTGATACAACTGCGCGAATACCGACAATGATTGCGGGAATTTTGAGCATATTTGTTATTTATAAAGTTGGGAAAATTTTACTATCTCAAGAATTAGCATTTTTGGGAATTATGATTTTAAATGTAGCATTTTTGTGGTTACAATATTGTCGGTTAGCCACACCAGATGTCCCAACTATCTTATTAGTATTTATGGGAATTTTCTCCCTATTAAAATCTGACATAGATCCTCGAAAACGATATTTTTATGGTTTTATAACTGGGTTAAGTTTTGGCTTAGGCTTTTTAATGAGAAGCTTAATGATTTTTTTACCAATGATAGCATTATTACCTTATTTAATTATAGATCATCGCCGTCATCGTCATTTAACTAACCCCATGTTGTATTTAGGGTTTTTAGTGGGTTTAATTCCTAGCTTAATTTGGCTTTATTTTAGTTGGTTGCGTTATGGTAGCGATAGTATTGGGGCTTTATTGGGATTTGTCATAGAACTAGGTAGTCATGAACAACATAAAAATGGCATTTTCTTTTATGTGTGGAATCTAGCTTTAAAATCTTTTCCTTGGTTATTTTTTAGTTTATTAGGTTTAGTATTAGTCATGCGGCGTTCAATTTCTAAATATCCATTAATATTAATTGGGTTTCCTGTTGTCTTATTTACTGAATTGAGTATATTTTCTACTCGTTTCTCTCATTATAGTCTTGGCCTTTATCCATTTATTGCTTTTCTAGCTGCGGTGGGTTTAGATTGGTTAGGAAAACTTTACCAAAAAGGATTTGATGATCAATATTCATCTCGTCAGATAGTTTATTTACCCAGAAATATTAGTTATGCTTGGGGAATATTAGGCGTTATTTTAGTTTTAGCTGGAACAGGTATTTTAATTTGGGGTGAAGTAGATATTCACAAATATGCAATTCTAGGAATATATTCTGGTTTTGGCAGCTTAATTGTACCATTAATCTGGATAGGTAATTTTCACTATCACCACAAGTTTTTGACTTCTCGTTATTGGCTAAGTGGATTATTAATTAGTTGTTGGTTATCTCTAGCTACAGCGGGTAATTTAGGTTTATTAGGTGATTTTAACCCGAATTTTAGAGTATTTTATCAACAAGAATCAATTAATAAAATTTTGCATAATCATCCTATTAACTTTGTCAAAGGAACAGGATTTAATGATAAAGAATCTCTGTTAATTTACTTTTATACACCCCAGTATGGTAAAAGTGTAGATTCAATTTCTCAGTTACCTATTTTTAGTTATGCTTGGATTTATCAACCAAGTTTTGTTAAGTTACCAATACCTTATCGGATTATTGGTAGGTTTAAAGATTATCAATTAATTCAGATTTTATCTGCGAATAATTCTGATAAGTGAAAATATAGAATACAGCACTTCCCGGTGTTATTAGGTACATATCTAGCGGGCAAGATGCCCGCACTACAAGAGTTTCATGATTCAACTTTGTACCTCATAAGAGCGGAAACCGCTGTAAATCTGATTAAATGAGGTCTATGTTAGAATATAGGAATATTCTCAACTATTGTAATTTGTACCATGAAAAAATTAATTCTCACAACTTCTTTATTTCTTAGCTGCATATCTCTGGTAAGTTGTGGTAACGCACCCAAGGATATGTTTAAAGAAGATTCGAGTAATACTGTCACACAAAGTCAAAGGGAAAGTTCTTCAGTAGCACCAAGGGAACAAGAAGATAAACAAGAATCTTCTCCAGAATCAGAAACTCAAGAAGATGAAAATAATAAAGAAGAGGAGAAAACCCCTGTTCGTAAAAACCTGGATAAAAATACTAAAAGAGATGGAAGTAAAAAACCAAAATTAGGAATAGTAAAGGAGTTAGTTAATGGTGATTTAATGTGCTACGTTACCTTAGTAGATAAAAAAGGCATTGAACACAATGTTGGTGCGAGTTTTGATATTTGTGCTGACGAGAAGAAGTTTGTCAATAAAAAAGTCCGTGCTGTTTATGAAATACAATCAGTTAGTGATTGTGAAAGTGCAGAACCTTGCGGTAAAACTCGCAAAGAATCCATCATTACAAAAATGCAAGTTGTCAGTAAAGGTTCAGAGAGAATATCCTCAAGCGATAATTCAAAAAGTGGTAATTCACAAACTTTAAGCAATGGTGAATGGACAATTACTTTGAGTAATACTGATTCTTGGAATGGGGTTAATGGTACAGGAAATGTGAATTATCAAGGATGTGATACTAATGGTAAATGTCTCAAGTTAAGAGGTGGTAAAGTTTCCTGTCGAGATGGTAAATGTGTTACAGGTTGGAAAAATGGGGATTATGTCTACATTTTAGAACAACCGATAACTGAAGATGGTAATTCTACTTCTACTTTAAGAGTGAGAAAAGATAATACTGAAATTTTGAAGGCTACAGACTTGAAATTGCTGAATTGAGGGATAAAATTCAAAAATTCCATCTCTCAAACTCTGACTCTCTGAGCCTCTGCGTCTGGAGCGTGTTAGCGAAGCGGGGCGAAGCCCAATAAAATCATACTTTCACTCAGCAAATCTGGGCAACCACGGGGGGTTTGTCCCTACTCTGGTGTGAAATTTTGATCTAGAAAATTAAGAGCATGATTGCGAAGTTCAAAATATTCTGTAGAGTTCCGCATGGCCACTCTATCTCTAGGATGTTCAAAAGGAACTGTTAAAATTTCTCCTATTTTTGCAGATGGTCCATTAGTCATCAAAATAATTCTGTCAGACATATAAATTGCTTCGTCAACATCATGGGTAATCATCATAACAGCTTGCCGATTATGTTCCCAAATATCTAATACCTGACGTTGTAATTTACCACGAGTTAAGGCATCTAAAGCCCCAAAAGGTTCATCCATTAATAACATTTTGGGACGAATTGCTAAAGCCCTGGCAATACCCACTCTTTGTTTCATTCCTCCAGAAATTTCATCAGGATATTTGTCTGCGGCTGCGGTTAAGTTTACCATTGCTAAATGTTCATTGACAATGCTAATTTTTTCAGCCCGATTGGCATTTTTCAAAACTTCATCTACTGCTAAACGGATATTTTCACGGACTGTTAACCAAGGTAATAATGAATAATTTTGAAATACCATCATTCTATCTGCCCCTGGTTTCCGAATCTCTTTACCATCTAAGCGAATTGAACCAGATGTAGCTTTTTCAAAACCACCAATTATTTTTAATAATGTGGATTTACCACAACCAGAATGACCAATAACAGAAATATATTCATCTTCACCAATGGTCAAATTAACATTATCTAAAACTGTGAATGTTCCTTTATCCTGGGTTGGATAAGATTTAACTAAATTTTCTACTTCCAAAAATCCGTTACGGGGTAAAATTTCTGGAGAAGTATAATCTTTTGAAACTGTATATTCCATGATTAATTACCATTGTTAGCATTAACTATTTTTAAGACATGAAAAACTGAGAAGGAGCGTTAGCACGGATGTCAAAACTATTGAGATATCCTACAGGATCACTAGGATCAAATCCTTTTTTATCTATAAATGCTTCAGGAGGTTCAACTTTATAATCATCCTGGGGACATTCAATTCCCATTTCTGCGGCTATGTCTCGATATAAATCGGTTCTCCAACCTTTTGCAGCTACTTCTTTGGCGTTTTTAGGAATTTCTTTGATTTGTCCCCACCGGGCTGCTTGAGTCATTAACCAAAGACTGCGAGAACGCCATAAAAATGTGGAATGTTCTCCTATTTCATGGGGAATACTATTAGGAAGATCATAAAAAATTGTGGTATCATCTGCTTTGATAGTTCTGTCTTTGCCATCAAAACCACCATAATTATAATTACCAATAATTCCCGGTCCAGTAAACTTAGTAATAGGGACACCCGGCTTTTTGGGTTTTGCCCCAGTGAAAGAACGTTGTGTGAGTAATTCGGCTATTTCTTGGCGATTTTCGGGTTTTCCACAATATTGACAAGCTTCGATCATTGCTTTCACCAAAGAACGGTAAGTTTTGGGATAATTGACAATAAAAGATTCCATTACTCCCAGGAGTCTATCTGGGTGTCCTTGCCAAATTTCCTTACCTTGGGCAAAGGTAAAACCGATACCTTCATTACCTGTAATTGCTCTAGTGTTCCAAGGTTCAGCAACCATGTAAGCTTCCATTGCCCCAATTCTCATGTTTGTCACCATTTGCGGTGGAGAAACAATGATTACCCGAAATTCCTTTAAAGGATCAACACCCGCAGCCGCAGAAAGATAGCGAGCAAAGTATTCATAAATGGCAGAACTGAGGACTACAGCCCAAACTTTCTTTTCCGGGGGTTGTTTGTCAAAATAGCCGCGAAAGTCCCGCCCAAAGGCTTCCAAAGCCCCATCACCGTATTTTTGCTGATATTCAAACCAAGGACGGATGCCATAGTCCCACATATCCTTACTCATGGTCATAGCGTTACCATGACGGTGAATGGTCATTGCTGCACACAAGGGAGCATGACGCGCCCCTTCAGCCCCTATTCTAGCGTTGGTAACAGCACCAGAAACGACGGGGGAAGCGTCGAGACGACCAAAAATTAAGCCGTCGCGGGAAGTAGCCCAACTGGCTTCGCGGTTGAGTGTGACATTTAAACCATATTTGCGGAAAAATCCTTTTTTCCAAGCGATCGCAAATGGCGCACAATCATTAACAGGAACATAACCGACAGTAATGTCCGATTTTTCTAAATCTTGGGATTTAACTACAGGTGTCACCGCTAAAGCTTCTTCTGTTAATCCCTTAGCAGACCTATCTCCAGAAACATTACAGGATGATAATATCATTCCCGCAGTTGTCGCCCCTATTCCCGTAATAAAATCTCTGCGAGTTAAATGATTTTCAGTCATAATTTATCATTTGGGATTTTATGAAAGTACAAATTCATCTGCGTTTATCCGCGTTCATCATCTTCTATCAGCGTTTAAATCATTAATTTCCAGGACGGTGAGTAACTAACTCTTGAAGTTTTCCCACACCATAATCTAAAATCAACCCAGTTAAGCCAATTACAAACACGGCTAAAAATACAGAACTCAGATTTAAACGACTCCATTCGTCCCAAACAAAAAATCCTATTCCTACCCCACCAGTGAGCATTTCTACAGCCACAATTACCAGCCAAGCTATCCCCAAACTAATTCGCAAACCTGTAAAAATATAGGGCAAACTAGCAGGTAAAATAATTTTGGTAATCTGTCCCCAGCGGTTCATTCCCAAGACTTGTGCTACATCTAAATAATCTTTAGGAACATTAGAAACTCCCAACGCTGTATTAATAATAGTTGGCCACAGCGACGTAATGAAAATCACAAAAATAGCGGAAGGATCTGCTAAATTGAACAGAGATAAAGAAATGGGCAACCAAGCCAGTGGTGATACTGGTTTAAAAATCTGAATAATGGGATTAAAAGCCAGCATTGCCGGTCTGGACATTCCGATCAAAAATCCCAAGGGAATGGCGACTAATGCACCCAAACCGAATCCTAATATTACCCGCCGTAAACTTGCTAATAATAACCAACCAATTCCTAAATCACCGGGACCTCTTTGATAAAATGGATGTAAGATATAGTCCCAATTAGCAATTAAAGCTTCTGGTGGTGTGGGCATTAATTCATGATTAGCTAATGCTACTATCCACCACAATAAAATAATTCCTAAACAGCCTAATGCTGGGAATAAAAAAGTATCTTGAAAAATTACAAGTTTGGCTTTTCTCCAAACAGTTTGTCCCGCAACTGCAAAAATGGCAGCTATATTTAGTTGCAATATCATTTATTTCACCTCAGCAGAGTTAAGCTTGGGTACGCAAATATTAACTAGTACCAACCTTGGACACTGATAAGATCAGAAAATAATTAAAATTCTGTCTCTTCAGTCTCCTCTCAATGCCTACGAAGTTAGCTGACGGGCTAGGGTTGAGAGATACCCTTTTTTGCTCAATTTTAGATTTGATTTGATTTTTAAAGCTCAAATTCCTAAATTAATCAAGACAAAAATACGCCCCACAATTCGGTTCCTCCGTTCCAGCACTATTAACTGAAATATACTGGATTAAGCTGACTTACTCAATTATGAATAACGACAGAATATTAACATTTATATTCAGTAATAACATCAGTAGTTGTCATGAATATTAGTTTCCAGCGATTATAAATCGCTACTACACAAACAAAGTCCACCTGCGTGGACTTATTAAAAATCAAGACCTTTGAACCCACGTAGCTGGGTCTTGTCTATGTAGCTGCGACTTCTAGTCGCCAAATCAAGCAGAAAATCAACAATTATCAATCTAATAAACCTGATTTTTCCATTTCGCTAACGCATCTTCAGCAGCAGCTTTTTCGGCTTCTTTTTTATTCTTTCCTTTACCTTCTCCCTTTTCTTTACCTTCTACTAATACTTTAGCTCTAAATTCTGGCGCGTGAGATGGTCCCCCTATTTGTTCCGTTACATACTTAGGGGGATTTGTGATACCTTTAGCTTGTACCAATTCTTGAAACCGATTTTTGGAATCTACATTAGAACGGATTTCTACAATGTGTTTTGAGGCATCATTAAATAATATTTTAACAATCTCACGGAGTGGTTCAACATTACGATTATTATCTAAATAGTAAGCGCCAATTACAGCCTCAAATGTACTACTTAGTAAGTTAGGATTTTGAAAACCGCCATCTCTAATTGTTCCTTTTCCTAATCTCATTCTAAAGTCTAAACCTACTTCTATAGCAAATTTTGCCAGTTGTTTTTCTTCTACTAATGCGGAACGAAGACGAGTTAATTCATCTTCTCCTTTTTCAGCAAACTTTTCATAGAGATATTCACCGCTTAAAAAATTGAGAATAGCATCACCGAGAAATTCTAAGCGCTCGTTATGTTCCCCTTCTCCGGGGTTTTCGTTAACATAGGAACGATGGGTAAGTGCTTGACGCAAAAGTTTTTCGTTATTGAATGTGAGAAGTTTGTGCATTTTGATATTTTATCTTTTAGGGAATTATTGAAAAAACAAAAAACCGCAAGGTGCGGTTATCATAAACCAGTTATATTAATAAACTGGAATTATCAAGACAAATTCAGGCAGATATTTTATCTAATTATTCTAAAAATAAATCCTGATTTTGTCTGATGATTCTACCTTCCTTGACAACCATATCAACAAATTGTGTAAAGGTTTTGATTTTTTTGCCATTAGGTGTGGAAATAGAAGGAACACCTTGATATTTAGGCAAAAGTTGACGCATCAATTTACTAAGATAGCTGTAGTTTGTAGGTTTACCTTGAGTGACTGCTTTCTTAATAGCTTTTTTCAAACATTCTACAGCTTCATTATAACTAATCTGAGCATGGATATTAGTTATTTGAGGTTGATTTCTTTTCTGAACTAATTTAGGTAAATTGTCTATTAAATAGAAATTCTCATCTCCAACCAGGTTGATTAATCTTTGACTTGCACTACCTTTTTGAGCAAAAACAATTACTTTTTTTCCCATAGCTTTGAGAATTGTAATTAATCCAGCAAAATCCCAATCTCCTGAAACAAGAATAATCGTTTTTAGCAAAGGATTAACAGCAACTGTTCTGCAACATTCTTTATTAAGTTGCTTATCTGCACTATTTTTTGAATTATCAGGAATATCTACACAATTAAAACCAAGTAATTCAAATTTATTTTTAGCATCAACTTGACTTTTGTGCAGGGAATTATAGTAAAAATTCTTCCATTTTATAATTCCCTGCATTTTCGCAAAATCAAGCAATAAATCAGCATTTTTTGTGATTAAACCGACATTCTGAAAGTCACAAAAAATGGCAACAGAGTCTTGTTTTTGAACTGTTTCGGTGTTCAAAGGTAGATGACGCATAGTAAAATATCCAGGGTTTTAAGTTAACTGGACAGCTTCAACAAATCACACATTTATAGCAATATAACTAGACGAAGGAAAAAACTAAAAAATTAGCTTTCCCTCATTTAGTTGCTCTATGTTAACCAATTTCAGTGTTAAATCAGTTTCAGTCTCAGCAGCAAAATTCCTCCCTGGGAAAACCTCCGTTATGCCTTAGACTCAATATTTATCCACACAGCTTATTTCATTCGTACTAATTGAGTAATTAGCGACGCAACAAAACATCGGGATAAATATTGAAACTAAGCCACAACGCAAGATTTGCCATAAAGGAATCCTGCTTCTGAGACAACCACCGATGCTTTAGCCATAGAGTTCTAAGCTGTTGTACCATTTGTTTGGTTGTCCTGTTTAATTATTTACACATCTCATCTGAGGTGTCAATACTTAATTTAGATGTACTATATATAACGCACAAATACTTATGTGGGCTATTACGAGAATTTCAGTTAGGTGAGACGGAAAATATTATTATAATCATAGATAGAAATGACTTAATTGTAAGCTAATGTCTGCTAAAGATATTTTTCATGATGCTGTTAGGAAAGGATTAGAAAAAGAGAGTTGGGTAATCACGGATGATCCTTTGAGAATTCGCTCAGGTAGGGTTGATATGCAAATTGATTTGGGTGCAGAAAGAATCATAGCTGCTGAGAAAGGAGAAGAAAAGATCGCGGTTGAGATTAAAAGCTTTGTTAGTTCCTCAAATATTTCTGAATTTCATACAGCCTTGGGTCAATTTCTTAACTATCGTCTTGCTTTGAAAAAACAACAGCCTGATCGTTTTTTATATTTAGCAGTTCCGCAGGGGGTTTATGAAACCTTTTTTAACTTGCCATTTATAGAAGAAGTTATTGACCATTTTCAATTAAGTTTACTAATTTATGATCCAAATAATGAGGTGATTTCACTATGGAAAAAATAGAACAATATCGTGGGTATATCCAAAATTTATTAATTGAATACGCCCAGGGAAGTCCATCGGATGAAGAAGTAGAAACACAACTCATTTTTGATCAAGAAAGAGATCATTATCAGGTTGTTTATACGGGTTGGAAAAATCGCCACCCGATGTATGGTTGTGTTTTACATCTTGATATCAAAAACGGCAAAATTTGGATACAACATAATGGAACTGAAATTGGGATTGCCGATGAATTAGTTAAATTGGGCGTACCAAAAGAAGATATTGTCTTAGCTTTTCATGAGCCTTTGATGAGACAATATACAGGCTTTGCAGTTGGTTAATTTTAGATATCCGACTTCTCAAAGAAGTCGGGAATCTAACTACTTATTCCAAGCAGGATGACACAACAGAGAAGACATCACCCGCACACCACGCAATTGATTAGAGAGGGGTAGATGACCTCTAGGAGCGCTTAAATCCCAGGTGAAGCCGTGGGGGTATCTTGTCCAGTTATTACCATTCTTCCAGTCAATTTTTGGCCACAAGTTGACCCAATTTTTACTTAAACCTAACCAAATTTCGCGCTGGACAGAAAAGCCAAATTTACCTTCTGAGTGAACTACCCAGAGTTGATTAATGGTGCGTAAGTCTTGAATTGGTAAACTTTCTACTTCTGTAAAGTATAGCCATTTTCTTTTTACCGCTTGGGGACCTGCTGCTTCACACATCTTTTGAATTGTCAAGAGGTCCGCGGCTTGAAAATCTTGATCTGCAAGTAGCTTTTGCAAAGAATTGTAACTGATCCCACAGTCCGATTTTAGAGGTACAATTCCTTCAGGAAAGTTAGTTTGTAGAAATCCTTGACTTGTCGGTGCATCAGTATTGTAGATGACTTGGTAGACTTTGCCATCAATCCAAGTTGCTGGGGTATCACGACGTTTCAGCAAAAATTCCTTCAACACATCTAACCCATCATTACCCAAGTCAGCTAACTGCGGGATGATTTGTTGTTGGACTTTTTCGGACCCAGCGATTAACTTTTGGCGGAGGGAGTCGAGATCATTTGTAGTGCCTGATACAATCATTGGGTCTGTCATGCCGTTACTCGTGTTAGCGTGAGCGTGAATAAACTATCTACTGCTATCGGTTATTCTACAAAATGAAAGCCGAATAGCGAAAAGTAGTTTACTCCGAATCTTGGGTAAAGTTGGCAAGCCCTTGAGTATATATTTGAAAAAATCACTCACGGTGGCTTTAGCGAAATCCTAGCCCACAATACTTTATCAGGTAAGGAGTTACAGAATCCAGGAGTTACAGAAATTATGACTCCTGACTCCATACCCGGTGAATTTCTTCTATTTGGAATTTGTGAATTATGTACGAAAAGATTACTCCTCCCACCACCGGCGCAAAAATTACCTTCAAAAATGGTGAACCGGTTGTTCCTGAAAATCCCATTATTCCCTTTATTCGCGGTGACGGTACGGGTATAGATATTTGGCCGGCGACGGAAAAAGTGCTTGATGCTGCGATCGCTAAAGCATACAATGGTCAAAGAAAAATTAGCTGGTTTAGGGTTTATGCTGGTGATGAAGCCTGTGATTTGTACGGCACATATCAGTATTTGCCCCAGGATACATTGACGGCTATTAAAGAATATGGCATAGCAATTAAAGGACCTCTAACTACTCCCGTTGGTGGTGGAATTCGGTCTTTAAATGTGGCATTACGCCAAATCTTTGACCTTTATACTTGCGTGCGTCCTTGTCGTTATTACGCTGGGACACCTTCTCCCCACAAAACTCCTGAAAAACTGGATGTGATTGTTTATCGGGAAAATACGGAAGATATTTATTTGGGGATTGAGTGGAAGCAAGGTAGTGAAATCGGCGATCGCCTGATAAAATTCTTAAATGAAGAATTGATACCCGCTACCCCAGAACACGGTAAAAAGCAAATTCCCCTCGACGCTGGTATCGGTATCAAACCCATCAGCAAAACCGGTTCTCAGCGGCTTGTGCGTCGTGCCATCAAACACGCCTTATTATTGCCCAAAAATAAGCAACAAGTCACCTTGGTGCATAAAGGCAATATCATGAAATACACAGAAGGCGCTTTCCGCGATTGGGGTTATGAATTAGCCACTACGGAATTCCGTCAAGAAACTGTGACCGAACGGGAATCTTGGATATTAGGAAATAAAGAGAAAAATCCCAATATTTCCGCAGAACAAAACGCCCATGAAATTGATCCTGGTTTTGATTCCTTGACACCAGAGAAAAAAGCGCAAATTGTCAAAGAAGTAGAAACAGTTCTAAATACAATTTGGGAAAGTCACGGAAACGGCAAATGGAAAGAAAAAATCATGGTCAATGATCGCATTGCTGATAGTATCTTTCAACAAATTCAAACTCGTCCAGATGAGTATTCTATCCTGGCGACAATGAACCTGAACGGTGATTATTTATCTGATGCTGCTGCTGCTATCGTCGGTGGTTTAGGCATGGGTCCAGGGGCAAATATTGGCGACTCCTGCGCGATTTTTGAAGCTACCCATGGGACAGCCCCAAAACACGCTGGGTTAGATAGAATTAACCCCGGTTCTGTAATTCTTTCCGGTGTAATGATGCTGGAATTTATGGGTTGGCAAGAAGCCGCAGATTTAATTAAAAAAGGATTAGGTGATGCCATAGCCAATGGTCAAGTCACTTATGACTTAGCGCGGTTAATGGAACCACCTGTACAACCATTAAAATGTTCTGAATTTGCTGACGCAATCATCAAACATTTCGGTTAATTTCCGTTATCGTGAAATTAAGATTCCCGACTTCTTGAAGAAGTCGGGGATTTGAGTAGCTTTTGCTTAGAGGATGTTTGAAAAGTGGTATTCCGTAATTTTCATCACATTGCTACCCCCCTTAGTCCCCCCTTGTAAAGGGGGGAAACAATAAAAATCCAGTTCCCTCCCCTTTACAAGGGGAGGGTTAGGGTGGGGTAAAAAAT
>NZ_JAQMTJ010000314.1:0-28783 GCF_028330815.1 Dolichospermum lemmermannii CS-548 | reverse complement strand
GGAGTCAGGAGTCAGGAGTCAGGAGTCAGGAGTCAGGAGTCAGGAGTCAGGAGTCAGGAGTCAGGAGTCAGGAGGAAGAAAGAAGGAAGAAGGAAGGAGGAAGAAAGAAGAAGGAGGAAGAAAGAAGAAGGAGGAAGAAAGAAGAAGGAGGAAGAAAGAAGGAAGAAGGAGAAAATGCTTTTTATTGTCAACGAATTTGGACGTTAATTTTATAAGTTTTTAACGGTAGAATATTTCTTTCCCAGGGACGTAAATAGTGAAGTTCTAGCATGGTTAAGCCCGAATTTTGGGCTAAAAACCGGAAAACTTGATTTTCAGATGCTCCTGGGGCTTCTGCTTCTATTGGTTTTAATACTGAATCTCCCAAAGATTTGAGTTTATCAGGATCATTTTTAATAATTTGCCAACTATAGCCTGTTCCTGGGTTGGTTAACAATTCAACAATCATAATATTACCTTTTTGAATAATAATCTGACTGTTATTGTTAGTATCGTTGACAGTGATTTCTGAGTTAGACATGGGAGGAGTAGCAGCATTACTAACTTGAAAAATAATGGTCAAGGTAGTTAGCAGAGAAATAATCAAAAAGACTCGCTTGGTAAAAGTCATAATTTTAATCTACCTTGTCGAGTGAATTCAAAAAAATCAATTTAGGTTAGATAAAACTTGCGCTTTACCCAACCTAAAATCAAAAAATTATCGAGAGATGTTTTTGGAATTAACTTTAATTAATTCTGGATTGATTTGGAAGATGTTGATTTTTTTCAACAAGTCAGGAGACAATTTATAGAAGTTGCTTCTGGCTTGAGTCCAAGCTGCGCCATAACCGATGCTATTACTGTTATAACCAATCCACATATAACCATTGTCACCCCAACCTGTACCCCAAGAATTTTTGATTAACCAAGCTTGTTTTTGATCATCCCAACCAATGAGGGTGACACCATGATTAATAGGTCCTTGTGCTTGTTCGTTAAATACGCCGCTAACATAACCTTGGAAAGCAGGAGTAACTCGCACAGCAACTGTTAATGGTCCATATTTACACATGGCCAGTTTCATTTCTGCAACTGTGGGAATTCCACCATCAGGTTTAACATATCCCCAGGCTATGGAACGGTAGGGAGTGTCTATGCTGGGGTTGTAGGGATTATTGGTGGCGGTATAGGGTACAGTAGCTTCGGTAGCTGTGCCTTTGCTAATGAGATAATCAAATGCTTTAGACCACCAACCACCACCACAACTACCTGAACCACCCCAGTTGATAATTTGCTGTTCTGAAGCATCAGCAGCAGTGTTATTCCGAATTAGATTACTACCTTCGTATGCTCCCAAGGTAGCAAATGCCCAACAACTGCCGCAACCTCCTTGGTTCCGAACTGGGGTAACTTTATTGAAAGTCCGCCAATCAAAGGATTTTGCGGAAGCAAAGCAGCCACGAGCTTTAATTAATTGTAATTCAGGGATTACTCCTGGATTAATGCGTTCAAATTTTTCGCGTTCGGCTAAATCAATATTTAAGATTTGTGCAGCAACGGCATTTTGGATATTAGCCTGTGTTGGTAAATCATCTGGTGCTTTGGTGGTGGCTAGTTGCTCTAGTTTATAATCTAAGGCTGTGGTGTAACCTACCTCAAAAGTTAGATTTTTTGACTGGATATCACGGCGTAATTCCAGTATTTGATTTTTAATGATTAAGGGAGCTTTTTGTTCTCGTTCAAGATAAAGGGGATTGATTTTTATTTGAGATAAATTTTTCTCTACAGTTTGAGAAGCGGGAATTCTTATTTGGCGTTGAATTGGTTGAGCAAAAGCTATGTTTTGGAAGATTCCCAAACTCAATAAAGCCGCACTAGATATTTGCAGAAATTTGGAATTTTTCATCAAATTAAATTATCCTCAAACTTATTAGTTAAGGTTTAGTCTGTTTTTTTTAAAGAGTTTTTTTTACCCATTGATGGGTATGGCTGTTGACTTGTGGTTTATAGATTTAGTTCCCAATATTTTTGGTCATTGGTAATTGGGAAGAACCATTTTTTTGTTGATATTCTTCCCTCTTGCTTCTTCCCTAACTCTTATCTTCCTAATTTATTGGGAATTCCTTCACAACCACCGGGAATTGTCCGTCTGGTTTTTTCTCCACACCAGGTACAGCAATAGTAACGGGTAGATTCGGACATTCTTTGAGCATTGGTGAAGTCGGCATTTTCCACAACTGCGCCGGTGTGTTCTCCTGTTTCGTAGTTGGGTGGTTCGGTGCGACTGCGGGGGGATGCCTGTTCTAGTAAACCATAAAATAGGCGCACTCCGTTTAAGTCAGCGTTGGTCAAATTGGCATCATATAAGATTGTGCGGGAAAGGTTGGCTTTGACTAAATCGCAATTGCTGAGATTAGCACGAATGAGGTTGGCTTCACTTAAATCTGTCCAGCGCAAATCATTGTCGGCTAAATCTGCACCTGCTAACATGACACCTAAGTCAATGACGCGCACTCCTTCTAAACGATCTTCGGCATAACCACCACTACCATCTAGAATAGCTCTTCCTAGTCGGCGATCGCGCTGGAGAGGAGAGAGTAATTTGGAACGGGAAAGAAACCGCAGAATTTTGGCTTTACCACTGCCATCTACACTACTAAATATAGCAGCGGTGCGTCCTTCAGCGATCGCTCTTTCTTGCGGCCAGTCTTCTAATAATCCTTCTTCATCTAATACTAAATCGGAAACTCCTTGAAAGTAGGAGTCTATGGTTTGTTGTTGGGTAATGATATTTTGCTGTACAGTCAGGAGGTTTTGTTGGATAGTTAAGTCTTTGGAAATTACATATTGTCGCCATGCTACATAAACGGCGATAATGGCAATGGCAATTTGTCCCAATGCTCCAAACCATTCTGCTAAAGTACCAGAGGCATCCCAGTTAACTCTTCTTCCCCAACGCAGTAAGCCACTACCTAAATTAGTAAATCTGAATAAGCCAATTATTCCGACTATTACTCCTATTAAACCCACAAATACATTTCTATCTTGAGGTGAAAACCACTCTTGGATCACATTTCGCAACCACGGAAAGAGGATGAACAGTGATAACGCTAAGGTTGCCAAAGTTCCCAAAATGCCCAGAAATGAGTTATTAATGACAATACTAATGATAGTTGTGGCGATCGCCAAACTAGTGAATAATAAAATTCTGGGGGTGATAGCAGTTTGCAGGCTGGAGTTGCTCTCAACCAGAACCGCAGTTCCTTTGATCATATTTGTCTTGAAGGCAGATTGTCCAGATATTTGTTTTTTTTCTAATCCTTCTGTTAGTAATAAGTGATCACTACCACCAGTTTCTAATTCATCTTCTTGATTTATTTCTGAGTTAGATGAGTCAGGTTCAATTGTCATAATTTTTATTTTCCTACCATCGTCTCACTATAAATTTCCACGCCGTAAAAATACTTACATTTACAGTATTATATACTTCTAATACCAAATTAAGATGAAGCTGGATAAAATCAGATTTTTAGAATATTTGACCGCAGATAAACGCAGATAAACGCAGATAAATACCAATGATTATGATTCTGTGTCTCCATTAAGCAACAAGCAGGCAATTTTATCACAGATCATTTAAAATTTTTGTGTGGGATGATTCTTTTTTAGGGTCAGTAACCCAGATTGATCTAGTTCAGCTAAGTTTGTACTTACCAATAATTGATTTATTGACTACGAGTATGGTATTGTATTCATAACTTCTGATGAAAACCTTATCCAAATCTTCATCTTGAGTTTACATAATCAAACAACAATTAAGCACAATTAGTTGATTTTGATACGACTTTTAACTTCCCATCAGTTTTAGGATAATTGTATGATTTTTGTAGGTGCAGTATGGTAATTTGGCGACAATTAATTGCCTCTAGTTTAATCAGTTTTTTGGCGATTGGCTGTAGTGATTTGGCAAATTCTTCACCAGATAATACCAAACAAGTTGTTCAAGAAAGCAATGTCAATCAACTAATTACAGAGGTACAAGATAGTCAAAAAGCAGAAAATTTATTACTACAGGGAAATGGCTTGTTAGATACCCATCGTTATCAAGAAGCTTTAGGGGTATATAATCAGGTGATAGCTATTAAAACCGATAGTGCGGAGACTTGGGTAAATCGCGGCAATGCTTTGATTGCGTTGCAACAGTATCCAGAAGCTGTAGAATCTTATGATAAGGCGATCGCTATTCGCCCAAATAAAGATGAAGCTTGGTACAATCGTGGTAATGCTTTAACGGCTTTACGAAATTACGAAGAGGCTGTAAGATCTTATAATGAAGCGATCGCTATTCACTCTAATAAACATGAGGCTTGGATTAACCGAGGCATTGCTCTGACTAAATTACAACGCTACAAAGAAGCTTTAGCATCTTATAATCAAGCAATTACTATCCAGCCTAATTTGCATCAAGCATATTATAACAAAGCTTGTAATTATGCCTTACAAAATAATCTAGAACTAGCAATTGATAACCTCAAAAAAGCTATTCAATTTGTCCCCAAAAAATATCAAAACTTAGCGAAAACTGACCCGGATTTTGATAAAATTCGGGGTGAACAGCGGTTTCAAGCATTATTACAATAACGAAAATAGTTAATTCTGCGCTATCAAACACCACTTCTTCTTCTTCTTCTTCTTCTTCTTCCTGACTCGGTGACTCCTGACTCGGTGACTCCTGACTCGGTGACTCCTGACTCGGTGACTCCTGACTCCTGACTCCTGACTCCTCCCCTATGTCACAACTTCAACGCATTACTATTCATCCCCAGCAAGTTCAAGCCAACCAGCTTTTATTAACACCTCAACAACAACATTATTTGCTGCGGGTATTGCGCTTGCGAGATGGTGATAAATTTATTGTCATGGATGGTATGGGGAAATGGTGGTTAGCGCGGTTACAAGGGGAACAGGGAGAGGTTTTAGAACCGCTGGAGGTAAAAACTGAATTACCTGTGGCTATTACCTTGATGATGGCATTACCAAAGGGAAATGGATTTGATGAAATTGTCCGGTGTTGTACGGAGTTAGGAGTAACTTCTATTGCACCTGTTTTGAGCGATCGCACCCTATTAAATCCCAGTCCCCAAAAACTAGAACGCTGGCAGCGCATAGCTTCAGAAGCCGCTGAACAGTCAGAACGGGCTGTTGTTCCCACCATCCTCCAACCCGTAGCTTTCAACACTGCCATAAAAGAAACTACTGCCACTCATCGTTATATCTGTGAAGCCCGTGGGGATTATCCTCATCTACAGCAGGTAATCAATAAAACTGCAAATGAGATAATTATTGCCATTGGACCAGAAGGAGGTTGGACAAATCAAGAACTAGAAATAGCCATAGCATCAGGATTTCAGCCCATTTCCTTGGGTCGTCGGATTCTTCGCGCAGTCACCGCGCCCATAGTTGCGATATCTTTAATAGCAGCATATTTTGAATGATCTCCTTAAAACCGTCAAAACAACATCTGATTATTTTTACCCGCTACCCAGAACCAGGGAAAACAAAAACCCGGTTAATACCTGCTTTGGGTGATGTTGGTGCTGCTAATTTACAAAAGCAGATGACTGAAGATACTATTTCTCAGGTTAAGGAATTACAAAAAATGTCTAAGACATCTGTAGAAATACGGTTTACGGGTGGCGATTTACAAGTAATGGTAAATTGGTTAGGAAATGATTTACTATATCAATTTCAAGGTGAGGGAGATTTAGGTAAAAGAATGGAGCGATCGCTAATCAATGCGTTTAATCAAAAAGCAGAACGAGTCATCATCATTGGTACAGACTGCCCTGATCTAAACTCGCAAATTTTAATAACCGCTTTCGAGCAATTAGAGGTTTTTAATCTTGTCCTGGGTCCAGCCCTGGACGGTGGTTATTATTTAATTGGATTACAACAACCAATAGCCGAATTATTTATGAATATTTCCTGGGGAACTGCTCAAGTATTCGTAAAAACAGTAGAAATTGCTCAAAAGTTAAATTTATCAATTGCCTATCTGCAATCTTTAGCAGATATTGATCGTCCAGAGGATCTTAACCCCTAAACTGTTTTCCTTGACAAATTATTGTTATTTATTCAGGAAAAAATTTGATACACTAACCTTCTATCAAACATCCGCCTAAAGTCTGATTTTAAAGAAACTATGTTTAAATTCCCTCAAGTATTTCCCGTATTAGGTTTACCAGTGCATATAATGAGTAATTATCCAAACTGGTTATTAGATTGCTTAAAAGCAGGTCAAGGGACTCATGTAGTCACCCTCAATGCCGAAATGACTATGCAAGCAGAGCGCAATCTCCCATTAGCAAAAATCATTAAAAATGCTGAATTAGTTATTCCCGACGGCGCAGGAGTAGTTCTCTATTTACAATATTTATTAGGACAAAAAGTGCAACGGTTTCCCGGAATTGAATTAGCAGAAAGCCTTTTACAAATAATAGATCAAGAACAAACATCTGCTTCAATATTTTTCTATGGAGGCGCACCAGGAATAGCCGAAAAAGCAGCAGATTTATGGGAAAAACAACTTCCCACTCTCAAAATATCCGGCACACATTCTGGTTATCATTCCCCAGCAGAAGAACAACAGTTATTGCAAACTCTGACTCAACTACAGCCACAAGTAATATTTGTTGGTTTGGGAGTACCACGTCAAGAATTATGGATTGCTGAACACCGTCATTTGTGTCCTCACTCCATTTGGGTAGGTGTTGGTGGTAGTTTTGATATTTGGTCAGGAAGAAAAACTCGCGCTCCCCGTTGGTTAGCAAACAATAATTTAGAATGGCTATATAGACTATATCAAGAACCTTGGCGGTGGCAACGAATGTTAGCCTTACCAGAGTTCGTTTACAAATCCTTGATTTATCGTTGGACTAGGAAAGATGTTAATCGTTGGGAGTTCTGAGTTCAACAGCAATACGAAAACAGTTCACAACGAAGAACGACAAACTCAACCGCGGCGATCTACTTTTTGGACTGTAATTACCTTTGTATGGCGATGGATCAAAAGTGATTTTTGCAAATTTGGCTAAAAGTCCACACACCATACACAAGCGTTGACGGGTTCTAGTATCTGGTTTTGTAGATAAGATTGCTTGTCTACAAATTTCTGCATCTAAAATTTTATCGACCGGTAAAATTTTAAAAACAGTTTGATATTCTACTTGCCAAGTTGTCTCAGTTTTAAAATTTCTTTCTCTCCTATTGAAATAATCTTTCTCGAAATCTAATATCAAACTGCCGATAGTTTTCACGTTATCAGGGATAACGATGTAATCAGCCCAATCAAAAGTTTTTGCATCAAGTCGAATACTTAATTTTTTAGCCTCACGTTCCGAAATTTTTACTCCTTCATTATTAGCTGATGTAATACTAATTTTCTGTTGATAGGGTTTGCTTTTACTAGATGAAGGTTTTGGGGGTAATGTGGCTCTGAGATACAATTTACTCCCAATCTGCTCAATAGTTACCCCAAAACAATTTGCTTTTAATCTGCCGTTGGCTTCTCTAATTCGTTGGTTAATGTCTCCCATAAATAATAGGTCAATTTGTCTAACTTCTGCGGTAATATCTTTGCTGGTTTCTACTTCTCCATAAGGTGTTAATAGTTCTGTTAGATATTGTTTTGCAAATTGATCATGTATAAAGCGAGTCATGTGATTTTAATTCCTGTTTCCATCCTGTTCATCCTTTAATTCTGGATAAGTAGGTTAGCATTAAAAATTGTCGTTATGGCACTAGGCAAGAGGCAATACTTCGACTTCGCTCAGTAACCAAAGGCAAAAGGCAAGAGTGAAGAGGGTTTGGGCGATTTTACTTTTCTTTACACAGATTGGTTTTATTGTGTTCACCTACTTATCCTGATTCTGAGAGTTTCTAAGGAATTTTATTCCTTGTTAATTGGTAAAGGTGCAGGTTTAACTAAAAATTGAGAAACTTTACCATTACGATCTACTTGCACTTGGAGAGGAATACCAATTTTACTATTTTCTACTAATTTTTGGACTTCATCAACTTTCAAAACTGGTTGATTATTAATACTCTTTATAACATCTCCTGGACGCAATCCAGAAACCGCTGCGGGTGAATTAGCAACAATCCTGATTAAGAGAATTCCTTCATTTGCAGATAAATTTATTTTATCGCCAAATCTGGCAATGATTTTTTCCTTAACTTCAGGTGTGAGTGTGACCATTTGTATGCCTAAATAGGGATGATCAACTCTACCTTTAGCAATTATTTCCTCAGCAATTTTTTGGGCAGTATTAATAGGAATGGCAAATCCTAAACCTTGAGCGCCTTGAATAATTGCTGTATTCATCCCAATGACTTCACCACGGTAATTTAGTAATGGTCCACCGGAGTTCCCAGGATTAATTGCTGCATCTGTTTGCAGATAATCAACACGCTTATCACTTGCACCGATATCACTACTAGAACGATCTGTGGCGCTGATAATTCCAGAGGTGACAGTATTATTTAAACCCAAGGGATTACCAATAGCGATAACGGCTTCTCCTGGTTGCAAAGTATCCGACTTACCTAAAGCTAGGGTGGGTAAGTTATTAGCTTCAATTTGAATTACAGCCACATCTGTTACCGCATCTTCACCTAATACCTTACCTTTAAAAGTCCGGCCATCTTTGAGAGTAACTGTAACTAAATCAGCACCGTCGACAACGTGGGAATTAGTTAAAATTTGCCCAGATGAATTAATGATAAATCCCGAACCGCTACCTCTTTCTACTCTTTCTCTTTGTTGAGAAGGGATTCTATTGCCAAAAAAGCCGCGAAAAAAGGGATCAGAAAATTCGTCTGGTGCTTGAGTGGTAACGGTTCTCGTTGAATCAATGCGAACAACTGCACCTCCTACTTTTTGTACGACTTTGACAACAAAGTTAGGATCTCCAGAAGCGGAAAAAATCGCGGGAGGAGCAATTTCTGTGGTGGGTGCAGTAGTTTTTTGTGATTGAGCATGACTAGGTTCTATTTCTGAGGTGGTTTTCTTGAGGCTGGTACAACCTCCCAGCATGAAAACTGCTACACCACAGACTGCAATCCATTTTTTCCCTTTATTTCCCAAGTTTTGGCGTAAAAATCTAGTATTAATATTTTTAGCTGCTAGGTTATAATTATTGATCTTCATCATGTGATTATTGCTCCGTATTCGTTAGTAGTGCTAGGATACTGGCTACCTGGTTTTTATCAGGATAATTATATAGCCTCCTATTTGATTTATGTATCTTTAGAGTAGTTCAGATTCCCGACTTCTTTTTTGGCTTGTAAATAAATTATGAATTGAAATCAGAAGTTGAGGATCTTATTGTATGTGATTACAAATTAGGAATTAGGAATTACGGATAAAGGTGGCGTTAATGGAAATTCCCATAGATGGTTTGTGGAATCATGTATTAGAGCGTTTACAGTTAGAGTTAGCTCCTCCTACCTTTGAAACTTGGATTAAGACAGCTAAAGCACAGCAGCTAGAAAACAACTGTTTGGTAATATATGCTCCTAATCCTTTTGCTCGCAATTGGCTGCAAAAATATTACATTCATACTATTGCTAATGTAGTCCAAGATATTGTGGGTTATCCCATCGAAATTTATATTACTGTAGTTGAAGATGAGGAAGTTTCTCATTTGGGTAAACAGGAACTGGGGGGGGAATTACCAGCAATAAATCATATTTTGGCAAATACTCCGATAAATACGCAAAAGACTTCAGATCTAAATTCTAAATATGTTTTTTCGCGGTTCGTTGTCGGCGCTAACAATCGCATGGCTCATGCTGCTTCTTTAGCTGTAGCCGAATATCCGGGGAGGGAATTCAATCCATTATTTTTATGTGGTGGTGTGGGTTTGGGGAAAACTCACTTAATGCAAGCTATTGGTAATTATCGCTGGGAAATCTGTCCTAATTCTAAGATATTTTATGTGTCTACGGAGCAGTTTACAAATGATTTAATTACTGCTATTCGTCAAGATAGTATGCAAACTTTCCGCGAACATTATCGGGCTGCTGATATGTTGTTAGTTGATGATATTCAATTTTTGGAGGGGAAGGAATATACTCAAGAGGAATTTTTTCATACTTTTAATACTTTACATGAGGCAGGTAAGCAAGTTGTAATTGCTTCAGATCGTCCTCCTAATCAAATTCCCAGTTTACAAGAACGGTTGTGTTCCCGGTTTTCTATGGGGCTAATTGCGGATATTCAAACCCCTGATTTAGAAACCAGAATGGCGATTTTGCAGAAAAAAGCTGAATATGAAAATATTCGTTTACCACGGGAGGTAGTTGAATATATTGCTTCTAATTGTACTTCTAATATCCGTGAGTTGGAAGGGGCATTAATTCGGGCTTTGGCTTATATTTCTATTTGGGGTTTACCTATGACTGTGGAAAATCTTGCTCCCATTCTCGGAACTCCTAGCCAGAAAATAGCCACAACTCCAGAGATAATCTTAAATATAGTCGCTGATGCTTTAAATGTTTCTATTGAGGACTTAAAAAGTAATTCCCGTCGTCGGGAAATTAGTTGGGCTAGACAAATCGGAATGTATTTAATGCGACAACTTACAAATTTGAGTTTACCCAAAATAGGGGAGGAGTTTGGTGGTAAAGATCATACGACGGTGATGTATAGTTGTGAAAAGATTACCCAGTTACAAGAAAGTGATCAGAGTTTAGTTCAAACTTTACACCAATTGAGCGATCGCATTCAAATGGCGACTCGTTCCCTAAAATAGAATTAATTTTCTGGATGTTTTCCACAACCAAGAAACTAATTTATCAAATTCAAATCTCTCTTATTCAGTCCGAATTTTAAGAAAAATATAATAAATGATTAATTTTTATTTAAAATTGCGGTAAAAATCCAATTTTCTGCCGAAAAGCTGTGGAAAACTTTAATTTATTATTTATGAGTTTCATGGAGTATCATTATTTTGTAAAAATTGAGGATGGGTTTTCCACAGTTTTTCCACAGGGAAGCATCAATAATACTTATCTTTTTAGATCAGGAGCATTGACAAATGGACGAATTTATGAATGCGGCAATTTTGGAAGCTCAACAAGGTAGACAAGAAGGGGGAATTCCCATTGGTTCTGTGCTGGTTAAGGATGGTAAAATTGTCGGACGCGGACACAATAAGCGCGTGCAAGACGGTGATCCTGTGACTCATGCGGAAATTGATTGCCTCCGCAATGCAGGGAGAATTGGTAACTACAGAGGTACGATACTTTACTCTACATTAATGCCTTGTTATTTGTGTGCTGGTGCTGTGGTGCAATTTGGCATTAAAAAAGTTATTGCTGGAGAATCAAAGACTTTTTCGGGTGCGAAGGAGTTTATGGTATCTCATGGTGTGGAAGTAGTGGATTTAAATTTAGATGAATGTGAACAAATGATGAGTGATTTTATTACGACTAACCCGGAACTTTGGGATGAAGATATTGGTTGCGATTCGTTGTTAGTTGAATAACGGTAATCAGTCTGTACATACAAGCATAATTCAAGTTACAATACTAAATAGAGTTCAAATTAAAAATATGACTCACATCACATCGAAAAAAGTGGTAAGAAGAGGAAGAATTTTTCCTGAATTGACTATATCACCAGAAGAATTAGCTAGACGAGAAGCGGAAGATGAAATATTTTATCAACGTTGTCGGGCAATTTTTAATCGTGTCCGTTCTGAATATATCGAAAGTCACTATGGTTGGTATATTTCCATAGAACCAAATAGTGGGGAATATTTAATTGATCAGGATAGAATGCAATCTCATAAAAGAATGTTGGAAAAATATCCTCAAGCTAGACACTTCGTTTTTTGTTTGAATGAAACGGGGACAACTGGCACAATATGATAGAGGGTTACTTTGGAGAAAATGGGCAATTATTTTTTGAGATTGAATTAGTTACTAATGATGGCTTGAATCTTGCTGTAGATGCCCTATTCGATAGTGGTTTTGCAGGTTTTATGGCTATTAATACACAAGATTTAGATGGTTTAGAATGGTTGTATAGTGGGGAGGAAATGTTACGGACTGCTAAAGGTGAATCAAAATTTCAGATTTATTTAGGTCAAGTGATATTAGACGGAAAGCAGTATCAAATTCCTGTGAATGTGGGTAAAGGAATTAATGAAGTTTTGCTTGGTTCTGAGTGGTTGAAGTTTTTGCGGTTGGTGGTGGATTTTCCAGAGAGTATTTTGACTTTGGGATAATTTTTTATTTCGCGCAAAGTCGCAAAGGAGCAAAGACGCAAAGGAAGAATTGCAAGAACAAAGGTTTTTGTAATGTTACCTATTGACAAATGATAAGGTTTACGTATAATAGTACGTAATATCATCTTCAGATTAAGTCAGCGTTTCTTGAAAACGCGGGTATCATGTCAATGGCAATTTTTAGCAATGCTTACTCAGATGAGTTAGTGACAGCTACTGAGTTAAATCGTCAACCTGGAAAGGTTCTAGATAAGGCTTATGAACACCCAATTACTATTACTAGAAATGACCAATCTTTTGCGCTGTTGCGTCGTGAAGATGTGGCTTATTTAGTGAAGGGGGTAACACAAAGTAAGGCTGTTTTTGAGGCGTTATCGGTTGCGTTTCGGTTATTGTTAGGACAAAAAATAGGTTATGAGCATCCTTATGGATGGTTGCGGGTTTTTGATGCGGATGAATTGCAAGAGTTTATTAAAGAAGTGAGTGAGGCTTTTCGCTTAACTGATACTTCTAATGAGGCTTGGGATTTGATTGATGCTATTATTTATGAATGGAAAGAAAGTTCTATAGCTATTATTAGTCCTGAGTTAGCAGCAGCTTTTAATGATGATCAGGTGAAATCATGAATATCCAAATTAAACCGGAATTAGAGCAAATTATTCAAGCGCAAATTGCTACGGGTAGATATACAAATCCTGAAGATGTGATTAGTAAGGCTTTGAAGTTGCTTTTGGAGTGGGATAAGGGTTATCAGAATTGGGTGGAGGAAACACGGGAAAAGGTTGATGTTGCTATTGAACAATTGGATAGAGGGGAAGGTATTGATGGAGATATTGTGATTTCACAATTGCGGGATAAGTTGCGTCAAGCGAGAGAAATACAAGGATGAAAATACATATTATCTCTCCAGAAGCTAATCGAGATTTATCAGAAATTATTGATTATTTTGCAAATAGAAATATTGATGCTGGAGAGCGTTTTGTTGATGAGTTTGAGAAAAAATGTAAATATTTAGCTAATTTCCCTAATATGGGGCGTAGCTACGAAAATATTAAGGTTGATTTGCGAGGTGTTCCTTTGGATGGTTACGTTATTCTTTATCGAGTTATTAATGGTGGGATTGAAATTGTGCGTGTAGTTAGTGGTTATCGAAATCTGGAATCTTTGTTTACAGAATCAATGGATGATTGAAACTTTATCTCACGCAAAGGCGGGTTTTGTCTGTGTAGACGCGAATTATATTCGCTGGGTGTTTCAATATTTTTTGTTTCGCGCAAAGTCGCAAAGGAGCAAAGACGCAAAGTAATACAAGTATCATAATATATGATATACAAATAAACAAGGTTGAATAAGCTAACTTTACTTAATTAGTGATTAAAGAGGTATTTCTATGATATATATCATTACCATTTTGATAGCTATAATCTTAATTATGAGCTATCTTTTATTTACAAAGGATAACAACCAGCAACAGAAGATTGACACGCAAGGTTTTCGGAATGTAGCTAAATATAATTTAATTATTAAAGTTTTTTTAGATATATTTTCTCAATCTCAGCAGTTGAATACAAAATTTGAAAAATTGACTGGTGACAATGAATCTTTAAAACAGGAGATTCATAAATTTGAACAACAAATTACTATTTTACATCAGGAATATCAAACAATATTAGAACTGACTAATAAATTACAGATACAAAATACTATCTTTAATCAAAGAAATCAAGACTTAGAAACAAACCAAAAATCATTTATTCAAAAATTAGGTGGTATTGTTTATAAGGAAAATTTAGAAGACAAAACATGGGATTTAGTTTTGGAAAAAACTCAGGTGTTAATGAATGAGCGAAATGAAGCATTGATAAAAATTCAAGCTTTTAACCGAGAAAATGAAGTTCTTAAACAAGAAAATAAATTTCTTACTCAAGAGAAAAATAACTTTAATCAATCTCAAGAAATTTTCAAGTCTATAATCACTACAAAAGATGGTGATATTAATTCCTTAACACAGAAGTTGATGGGTTTAGAATTTAAAGTTAATGAGTTACAATCTAAACCTGATCATACTATTGAGTTACAGAATATTCAAAGTGAATTAAATAAGGTTCAATCTTTAATAATTCAGAAGGATGCTTGTATTCAAACTCTAGAAATAGAAAAAGCTGCCAATTTACAAAACATCTCATTATTAGAAGCAAATGTTATTACTCAAAAATATAATTTTGAATTATTGACACAAGAAAAAAATACTTTGAATAATCATGTTAAACAATTGGAAGGTGAAATTCAATCTTTAAATGATAAAATTAGAGATTTTGATAAAGTTAGTGATAATTCTGGTTATATAGAAACTTTACAAGTTCAGATTGCTCAAAAAGATCATGATATCCACAAGTTAGAATTTGAAAATAATCAAAATATTCAAACAATTCAGCAGTTGAAAATAAATCTCGCTGAAAAAGAATCACAGTTAACAACAACTGCACAGGATAACAATGATTTAGATATTTATAATCGTACTCAACAATTAGAACAGAAGATTCGTTCTTTAACTGAGAAGCTAAGAGATGTTGAATGGGAGTTGAGCGTAAGCAAGTTTCAGGTTAGTAATAATAGTAGTTTGATAGAAGAATTACGAAAACAGATTTCTCAAAAAAATGCTTCTATCAAAAAATTAGAATATGAAAATTCTGAAAATATTGAAAGTCTCAAATGGTTAGCAGATAATCTTAATGAAAAAGAAGCCCAAATCAAATTGATCACACGAGAGAAACTTGAGTTAGATAGTTGTGTTAAAGAATTAGAAAGAGAAAAAACTATATTGAGTCAGAAGTTAATAGATGCCGAATTAGAAGTTAAGAAGTTAAAACAAAGAAGTAACCATAGTAGTTCGGTGGATGAATTACAAAAACAGATTGCTGAAAAAGATACTTATATTCAGAATTTGGAATTGGAAAAAGAGGATTTAGAGCAGTATCTAGAATATATAGAAATATTTGGTTCAGAAGATTTAGAAAATTATGAATATATATATATAAATTGTTATTATGTAGAAAAGTTGGAACGGTACATAGAATATTTACAACAGTATCTATAAAGATTTTGAGAAGTATTATCTAGAGGATTTAGAACAGCATCAATTTCTAATTGATGAAGAATGTCAAGAAAATGAAATACTCAATATAGCTTCAAATATCAGTTCATAGGGTGCATTAAGAGCGCGACGTAACAGACATTAATTCATGAGATTAAATTTTATCAATCTTGGTGCGTTACGCTTCGCTAAAACACCCTACTTTCTGAATCAGGATTTCCAGGATTTAAGGATTTACAGGATGAAGAAAAAACTAATCTTTAAAATCTGAAATATTCCCAGATAAATATTCATACAAAATCCTGTTAATCCTCTAATCCTCGGTATCCTGATTCAGACAAAAAATATTTGTAATTTAAACAAACCAATTCTCATTCTATCCTCTCTTTGCGTCTTTGCTCCTTAGCGTCTTTGCGCGAAACAAAAAAAGGGATAAGCAAAACGCCTATCCCCAAAAAAGCAACTAATCATCAAGTTACCAAAATCCAACAATTGAATAAAAAATCTAAACCGATGCAAAATCAGTAAACTGTCTCACATAAGGTGATCTAAAACCTAAAACAATATCTGTTTTTGGTACACCTAACTCTACCAACTCATTAGCTACTCCTTCCTCTGTAAAATCACACTGTATCCAGATTTTTCCATCCTTAATATCAACATGAATCACCGAACCATAAGTTCGTTTTTCACCTTCCCAACCTAGATGAATTACTAAATAGTGATTTTTTTGATTATCAAATATTAATTGTATTTCTGTTCCCTTAGCTAAATGACTTTCTGTATGTCTTGCTAATACAGTCTGTACCAATTCAGGATAATTTATTCCTTCCATAAAACAATCTCCTCTTTGCTAATTTCAAATATCAATAATTTTAATTTATGTTCAGCAATTATTTCTTGAATCACAGGTATTAGAAAAAAAGCTGTATAGATTTCATAACTAATTGCTAAATATAAAATACGATCAGGTGCTTCTTTTCTTAAAACAGAACGGTAGTTAAGTGTTTGTCCTAAAGCCGTATGAAATTCACTGATAGCTGATTTTCCCAAAAAAGATTTTATTTCAACTGCTATTTTTTCTCCTTCCTTTTCTGCTGTTAAAAGTCTTTCTGCTCCTAAATCAAGACGAAATTCTATAGTATCTACTATAAATCTTAAAGGATCATCAGTAATTAACCAACCATCTTTTTCTAAAGCTAACCTAACTGCATTGTGAAAAAAATCTTTTGCTGACATAAAAACTTATAATAACACCCTCCATCCCATTATATCCTCCCTCTGCGCTCTCTGCGTCTCTGCGGTTCGTTAAAAAAAGGGATAAGCAAAAAGCCTATCCCCAAAAAATCAACTAATTAATAACTTACGTTCCAGACTGCCAAGAATTGGTATAGTCAATTTGATCTGCTGTCAAACTATCAATGAAAATGCCCATAGCTTGCAACTTCAAACGAGCAATTTCTTCATCCACATCTCTAGGAATAGAATGCAAACCAGCAGCTAAACTACCCTTATTCTTCACCAGGTATTCAACAGCTAAAGCTTGGTTAGCAAAACTCATATCCATAACTGCGCTGGGGTGTCCTTCAGCAGCAGCCAAATTAATCAAACGTCCTTGTCCGAGAACGACAACGGATTTACCATTTGTCAACTTATACTCTTCAGTGAAAGGACGGACATCCTTGATTTCCTTAGCATTAGCAGCTAAGTATTTCAAATCAAGTTCCAAATCAAAGTGACCAGAGTTACAAACAATAGCACCGTCTTTCATCACATCGAAGTGTTCACCGCGAACGACGTGCTTGTTACCTGTGACAGTAATGAAGATATCACCGTGAGGCGCTGCTTCTGCCATTGGGAGGACGCGGAAACCATCCATAACGGCTTCAATAGCCTTGATGTGGTCAATTTCGGTGACGATGACGTTTGCACCCATGCCACGGGCGCGCTGGGCTGTACCCTTACCACACCAGCCATAACCGACAACTACAACAGTTTTACCAGCTAACAAGATATTTGTAGCGCGGATAATTCCATCTAAGGTAGATTGACCAGTACCATAGCGATTATCAAAGAAGTGCTTGGTGTCTGCGTCGTTGACGTTCATCGCAGGGAATGTAAGAACGCCTTCGTTAAACATGGCGCGTAACCGGACGATACCAGTTGTGGTTTCTTCGGTACTACCAATCAAATCAGCTATTTGGTTTTGACGATGTTGAACCAATTCTGCTACCACGTCGCTACCGTCATCAACAATGATGTTGGGGCGGTGATCTAAGGCTATTTGGACGTGACGGCTATAGGTAGCGGCATCTTCGCCTTTTTGAGCAAATACGGAAATTTCATGATCAGCTACAAGACTTGCAGCTACGTCATCTTGAGTTGATAAGGGGTTACTAGCAATTAAAACTGCATCAGCACCACCAGCTTTAAGAGCGATCGCTAAATGTGCTGTTTCTGTGGTCACGTGGGCGCAAGCGGAAATACGCAATCCAGCAAAGGGCTTTTCTTTCTCAAAGCGATCGCGGATTTGCTTCAATACGGGCATTTCTCGTCCAGCCCATTCAATCCGTTGTCTTCCCAAGGGAGCGAGTCCGAGGTCTTTAACCTCGTGCTTTAATCTGGGAGTGGTTGCAGTCATGAAAATTATCCTTTAAAAAAATGAAACAGGTTTATAAACCTTTACGTACTTTAACAAGGTTTTCTCATTACTAGCCATATTTTCTGAGAATTAGTAATCAGCTAGTCAAAAAGTCCTGTGAACTAGCTTCACCTCTGATATGAGCCGTGTTAACACTAGATCGGGCTTTTTCTTTTTTCATCATTCTCTGGTAAGAATATAGCAACGACTTAGGACATAGGCGACAGGATATTAATTATTCCCCTATTCCCATTGGTGTCAACTTCAGGTAAAACCGACAACCCAACTGGGAATTAATTCCCAGTCTGATAGCAAAAGTCATCTCAAGATGACTAAAGAAACCAAAAATTACTTAGTAAACTTTAGTTTACTTTAGCTATTAGCCCGGAACTTAAGTTCCGGACGGGTGTGGAAGCCTTCAATCACACAAGGAGGTATTTTAGTGATACTTCGATTTTTAGCGGTAGCAGGGACAATGGTAATTACCATCGGTTCTGTCACCAAAGCCACAGCCCAGTTTTCTCCTTTACCTTTTCTGCCCACTCCCAGTAGTTCAAGCAATAAGGTAGATGATAAGATGGTATCTGGCTGGATTAATTTAGATGGTCGTCCTTTATTTAGCATCACTGCCTCAAAAACCAAATTTCCCGAACGTTTTCAAAACATTCAACAGAATTTACAGGATATCACCCATAATTATTTACAGGCATCTGCAACAGAAGTTAAAGTGCAGAATCGCACAGTTAAAGGATTACCGACGATTTTTGTTAATGACCAATACCTGATGACCATCACCTACGAAGATGTTGGACAGGCAAACCCGTTAACATTAGCAAATCAAATTAGTGATGACTTAAAACAACACCTGCAACAAGCCAAACAAGAACGACAAACTCGGTTTTTAATTCAGCAAGGTGAAATTGCTGCTGTGGGGACACTGGCAATGATCATCATCAGTTGGGGTGTCAGGCGTTGGCAAAAGCGTTTAAGCAAGAATGCAGCCGATTCTATCCCGGCTATTTCCAAAGATACTGCACCAATTACCAAATTATTAAATCAACAACAACAGCAGCATCTTCAAGAAGTCAAAACCAGACTATTTCAAATAGCCCAAGCAGGGATTTGGGGCAGTGGTAGTTTAATTATTTTAGGACTATTTCCCTACACACGCGCCTTCCAAATTGGGATTCTCACCATTGCCCAAATTCCCATTAAATTAACTATTGTCGCGGTGGGAACTTATGTAGCTGTGCGGTTTACCTATGCCTTAATAGATCATTTTACCTCAACCATAGTGAGTGGTGGGGCTTTATTAACTCCAGAAACATCCGAACGTTTGCAGTTGAGAATATCCACATTTTCCGGCGTAACTAAAAGTATCACTACGATTATTTTTGTGGGTGCAGGTAGCTTACTAGCTTTGATATCTTTGGGGATAGATATCGTTCCGCTGTTAGCTGGTGCTGGTTTAGTCGGTGTGGCTATATCCCTCGCTTCCCAAAACTTAATCAAAGACGCAATTAACGGCTTTTTGATTATTTTTGAAGACCAATATGCCTTGGGTGATATGATTACTGTGGGTACTGTGGGCGGTTTGGTGGAAAAGTTGAATCTGCGAATGACTCAAGTTCGAGATTCGGAAGGACGCTTAATTACTATCCCCAATAGTGAGGTGAAGATTGTAGCTAATCTTTCTAGTCGTTGGTCACGGGCTGATTTAAGTATTCCGGTTTCTTACCAAGCGGATGTAGATGAGGCTTTGCAGTTAATTGAAGATGTGGGTTTGGAGATGAGTCAAGATCCCAAATGGAAACATCAAATTCTGGAAAAGCCAAATGTTTTGGGTGTTGAGCATTTTAGCGATCGCGGTGTGATGATTCGTGTCTGGATCAAAACCCAACCGCTTAAACAATGGAACGTAGCGCGAGAATATCGTCGTCGCCTAAAAATCACCTTAGACGCAGCCGGAATTTATATTCCCGTACCGCAACAAGCAAATTGGATTAATGAGGTCCAGTTATTGAATTCTCAGGATGAGTTTTCCACAAGTGCAACATCAGAAACTTAAATTATCAAGTTTCTTTAGTCACATAACCATCTTTCATCTCCATCAAGAAAATCGTAGAGGCGTTTTATGGAACGTCTTTGCGTTTTTGTATATTTCTATGTAAAGTAGCTTTTCTTATTAAAGGCAATTTTTGATGATTCTCTTGCCATTTTAGTAAATTTGTACTATACTATGGAAATAGTCTTCAAACCTGGAAAGACTTATGGAATAAGGATTTTAAGGACTACACCTATGATGAAGCATTATATTCTCAATCTTAACCCCACAGCCAAGCATGAATGGGATCGTTGTATTATCCGTGATCCTTTAACCGCAAAACGTCCAGATATAGCTAAAATAATTTCTGAAGCCATAGGTGCAGATACAGGTAGTTATTTGGTCAGTGTAAATATTGAAGTCACGGTATTACAGGAAGCGCCAATACCATCACCAGAACAGCTTTCTCTACCGTTTCCAGAAGTGTCTGTACCCACCCCATTGAGGGAAGCAGCGTAGAGATCCCCGACTTCTTAAAGAAGTCGGGGATCTGGGATTTGTGGTGTTTACCCTTCTATAATTTTAATCTCTTCTGGTGTTAATTCATAAAGTTGATAAACTAGCTGATCTATTTCTGTTTCTAATGCGGTTGTATCTGCTTTTGGATCTGATTTTTTAGCGGTGAGAATTTGATCAACAATTGCAGTAATATTTATATATTCAGGTTTATATTCAGGAACTGGGAAAGTTGATAAAGTTTCTGTATTAATTTTCGGAAAAGCGGTTCTGTCTAAATTCACATTTTGGGACTTTAATACAGATGCACAAAGTTTAGAACAAATAATTGCTAAATAGAATTTAACATTTATTGTGTTATTTTTAGGTTTTAATGTAATCACATCTGTATTACATATCATAGTTTCATTTGTATAAGTTGCATCTAATGTTGTTTTGGAAACAATTCTTTGAATTAAGATTCTTTTCCCTTCAAACATTGATATTGAACGTGGAGCAGCTAAATTTTCCCCATACTTTACATAATAATCATCAATTTTAAGTCTATATTTTTGAATATTTCTTGCTCTGAGTAGTCTAATATAGCTTTCTTCTATTTTTAATTCAGATTCATAAATTTTATTTTTACCATCATTTTTACTCTGTGAAGGATTTCCTTTTCCTACCTCATATAATTTTGCTCCAAATTTTAAATCAAATAAATTTCCTATCAAGCTTTCTGCATTTATTTTAATTTTGTCTTCAAATGATAAGGTTAGTTCTGGATCTAAATTTGAAATAACTATTTTTTCATCGTAGCTCCAATTAGAAAACATAACTGCATCTAATCGCTTATCAATCGTAGAAATATCACGATCAATACTACGGATACGTAGGGCTTGATTATTTGATTCTTTATTTGAAAACAATAATAATGTTTCAACTACTGCACTTTCAAAAATACTATATATATTGATAATATCTGTTGTTTGATTCTCTTTAAATAGAAATTCTCTCAGCTTTTTATCATATTTAGTTGCTAACCAATAATTTGGAATTATCAAGCAAAGGTTTCCTTTTAATTTTAAAAGTTTTATTCCCAGTTCGCTAAATATTCCAAAAGTGTTGATTTGATATTCTGTAGTTTTATACTTTTCATAATAAATTGCTTTTTCTCTTTCAGATAAATTTTTAGATGGTACATAAGGAGGATTACCAATTACCACATCAAAACCGACAAAAACACCTTCATTATTCAAAACTTCAGGAAACTCAAAACGCCATTCTAGAGCATTTTCATAAATCTTACCACCTTCTATATCCTCAATCTCAACCCGTAACTTATCAATCTCATTATTTAACTTAGAAATTTTTTTCTCCCGTTTTGTTGTTTCAGCTTTTGTTTCTGGAATAAAAAAAGTTTGATGTGTTAAATTATGAACTTCTCCTTCTAACTTTCTTAACTTAGTTTTATTTGGATCACTTAATTGTAATGTTATTTTAAAATTACCTTTAATATCATTAATCAATCTTTCCATTTCCCGCTTTTGCTCTTTATTTTCAGCATTACGGTAAGTTTGGACAGCATTTCTATAAGTTTCTATACTGCATTTATTTTTACTTAAAGCAGTTCGCAAATCAGCATCTAAAGAAAACCGACTAATTAAAGAATTACCACATTTAATATTAATATCAATATTGGGTAAAGTTTCCAATTCTCCTATATTCCCCTCTCCTGGGAGGAGAGGGGTTAGGGGTGAGGTCTTATAATAAGCATTTTTCAACAGTTCAATCCATAACCGCAACCGACATATTTTCACAGAGTTGGGATTTATATCCACACCAAATAAACAATTTTCAATAATCGTTTGTTTTTCATGAAATAGCGTTTCTTGTACTCGTTGACTTTCCTTGCTTTTAGGATTGTAATCAAATAATAACTTTTCATCATCAATCACAATCAATTCATCATTGACAACTTCAATATCATATTCTTTTAATCTTTTACCTTCCCTATCAAGTAAAATCTTCAATTCGCTTTTAATCGCAATAATTTCATTCAAAGCCGAAACTAAAAAATGTCCTGAACCCACAGCAGGATCACATATTTTCAAACTATTGATAATTCTATTAGCTTCTTTTTTATCTTCTATCTTTTCATATAAATCATCAATATTTTCACAATTCCAACCTTTAACTTCATTAAACTTCTGTATAACTGCTTTTCTAATTGTTTCCCGACACATATACATAGTAATGAAACCGGGAGTAAAGAAAGAACCATCTTTATAACCGTTAATTTTCTCAAAAATCAAACCCAGTACAGACGCATTAATTAACCTTTTATTCTCTTCTTGAATTTCTTCCCCGCTTTCACTACTAAAATCATAAGCATTGAGAAATTCAAAGAGATATTCTAAAGCATTAATTTCACCAATGCGTTTTTTTCCGTTGTTATCTTTTAAGACAGTCGCGGGGAAAATTTCTAGTTTCTCATTTCTAAGATTGTTGATAAAAATGGTGAATTGTTCCATATCTGTTGGTTCAAATAAAGAACTATTTAAATAAGGAACATGAGAGAATATCTTTTTGACACTTTCGGTTCTTTCCTCTTGTTTGCGAGCTAATACGCTGAAGAAAAGACTATTCAGATCATAATAATTTTGGACTTTCTCTAAATTCAAGAATCCGAAAGACGGATCATTTTTATGATATTTGATTAATTGCGCTTCTAATAATTTTAAAAACAGGATTCTATTTACCCAAGTAATTGCTAATTCTAACCCAACGTTAAAAATTTGTTCTTGATAAGTTTCTCCAAATCGTTCTGGCTTTTCTATGCGAGAAATTTTATCTAAACTATCAAGTTGGACAATTGCATTTTCAATCAGTGAACCTGGATTTCTCTCATTTTCCTTTTTGCGTTGAATGAGTTTTTTACCACCTTCTTTAGTTTCTGTTAACCCGATAATATGTAATAATTCGCTGTAAAATCCTTTATCAAGGGTATTGCTATCATTAGCAAAAGGTAATTTTAATAAATGTGATGGTGAAAATAACTTAAACAGTGGGACTAATTTATGATCATGGGGATTTTCACCAGGTTGTAAATATTCCTGACATTCTCGAATATCAAAATATGTAAAAGGAATTTGTTCTTGAATTTCCGCAATAGCAGGTTGAGCAATTTCCTTATAAAAGAAATCCGTTTTTTTACTTGTTAATCTTCCCTCTGCAAAATCTGTAAATTGCTTAACCAGGGTTTTATTTTCAATAAATGCTTTATCAAAACTATTTGCATCAAAAATAAACCATTCATAAATATTAGTAACTATTAAATATTTAACTTCTATATTTTTCTCTATCAGACGTTCCCGCAGAAAATATAAAACCAATTCTTGAAAAGCTTTAGTATTCAAATTATCAACTTTCAGCATTTCACCTTTATTGGTAGGTTTTTTAGCTTCCAGAATTACACCAACACTGGTTTTAGCATCTTTACCATTATGAATAACAAGATCATTTCGTCCCTTAGTATTAATAAAATGATTTGTGCTATAATATGTGTTCTTTAAAAAATCACCAATCAGATTTTTATGAAACTCTTCAGATTCAACTTCATTAATTTTCTCAATGAGACTTTGCAGATTCTTTTTAAAATGCTCAATATCATTTCTATTGGGTTTAACCTTGAGAAAGGCTTTATTTAATGATTCTCTGGGTTGTAGTTTTTGCAAATTCATTTTTCTTAAATGTTTATATTGTAGGTTGGGTTGACGCAAGGAAACTGTCTGATAGCGAAGCGTGGCGCAAGCCATATCAGGATGTCCAGGATTAAAGGATGAGCAGGATAAAAATAGGAATTTTAAGTAATTATTTTTCAAACAACCTCTAATGTACCAATATTTCTTCTCTCCGTGTCCTCCGTGCCTCTGTGGTTCGTTTCAAAAAAGGTACTTGGCACTACTGTCTGGGCTGTAGACAAGATATCGAAATCTCTAAATGACTAAGAGAACTCCACATAATATTTGATAGTTTTGATCATGTTGGGTTGACGCAAGGATACCCAACCCCATACAGGCTTTTAGTTAAGCCCAAAAATTAAACATAGCATTAGCCAATTCTATCTCTAATAGTAGCACAAAAAGTCAAGGGGTATTAATCAATCCTGTAAAAACCTATTTCCGTTAACTTATTGATAATATTCTCAATAATCTTGAGAATAGAGAGAGATATTCTCAATAAACATCAACTTTACCAATTTTGTAAAAATGTTCATTTAAAAAACTTATACTTCTCAAATAACGGTTGGTTGCTTTGGTTGAGACAAGGAAGCACAAAATTTAAATTCAAAATCAAGTCAGGGTAAAGCGCAATGCTAAACCCCTACTTTGCTGCAATTATGCCAAGTGCATAAAAATCATTTTTAGCAATTCAGCGCGAGTAAAAGGTTTAGTTAAATATCCCGAAGCACCGACAAATCTCGCTTTTACCTTATCTATAATTCCCTTATTGCTAGTCACAAAAATAATGGGAATATTTTTAAACAGGGAATTATTGCGGATAATGCGACATAGTTCATAACCATCAATTCCTGCCATATTTAAATCCAGTAAAATCAGATCCGGCTTATGTCGAATAATTGACATAACTGCTTTTACTGGTTCATTAATAGTTACCAAAGTAAAATTCTCATCTTCTAAATAACGGCTGATTTCCTTGAGAATTGTGGGACTATCATCTACAGAGATAATTTTGTAAGTCTTTTGTGTAGTTCTCGGATTGACTTTTACTTTTTGGGAATCAGCATCTATGTTACTATCAACAGTTTCGGGTTGTAAATCATCTGGAGGTAAATCAGCAATGTCTGTTACTAGCTGTTGAACCGCAACATTATTTTCAGAAATAATTAAAGTTTCTGGAGGAGGATCTTTGCTTAGTGCTACATCGGAAATAAATAATTTTTCCTTCACCGATTCTGTGCTATCTTCAGAAAATGGTAATAGACTGCCATTTGTTTTTGGTAATTTATCAAATGGAGGATCTGGCTCATGTAATACTATCGAACCCTTGACAATATAGGGGTATAAACTTAAAGCTAGTTGCAATTCATCCTGATTCATGATAATCGCTAGATGACGCAAGCTAAAACCCTTCATCCAATTAGTGATATTCTCTTTTAGTGGTGGTAATCTTTTATCCTGAAATTTGCTACTAACTAACAAATATGGACGCTGATAGGGAGAAGAGATATATCTACCAAGATATCGCCAATTTTGTAACTGATTTTGACATTCTTCGATGATAGTATTGATATCTAACTGACAAATTTTTGTCAAATCATGGATTGGTTCTGCTAATTCATAAGTACCTGTTTTAATGAGGATAAACCATTCAATTACCTCTTTAACTAATTCTTGAATAAGTAATGTTGCTTGAGTAGGCAGAAGATGTTGTTCAGTGACAAGCCAGTTAATCGCTTCGTATTCTGGAGGTTGGTTTGGGAAGTGATCATGATCTTCAGCTTCAAACACCAAGCGCATTTGTACGCGCACTTCATTATCTACGAGCGGGATTTGTTGATGGAGACGACGCATTTGTCGTTCTAATCTATCAAAAGGTTCTACGGAATGAGTCGCATAGATAATTTTTCCTTTTTCTATATATATCAACCAAGATACAGAGTTACTAAATGCTTGTAAACAGGTAGTTTCATAACAGTTGCTTAATTGTCTTAATAAACCTGCGGGAGGTAGTTTGGTAAATGTGCCAGTATTTTTCATATTTTTACAATTTTTTGGGCGGATACATCAATATAGTATGGGAAAAGATTAAATATCAGGCTGTAATATGATATCACTGGAAAATATAGTCATGATCACACACAAGTTATTAAATTATGAATATCAACGAAAAACATTTTCTAAAAATTCTCCTACCTAGCGATTTTGAATGTAACAAGTTTTGTAGTTTTTCGTGCTAATTCTTGAGCATTTGCTTAGATAAAAATCTCCTGCTTGTCAGATTTTTCAGCTATTTGATCTTGATAAATCACATAGTAATCCGAGCAAGAATGCTGAGATCTTTCGGATAATTTAAATTCATCAACCGTCAGAATGATATTCGTCCTGTTTGGGGATTTAAAAATAATGAATTTATTTACCTGAAGACAGACGAAATCTCACATAGAATCTTTAAAAATTTATGGAGGTAAATGTATATGTTGATTATAGCACTCAGCTATTGGACAAGAGCAAGAATAGCAAAGAAGAGAAAGTATTCATTTCCTGGAAATTACACCCAGGAAATTAGTTGTAATTCCCTCTGAGTGAGGTTATTCATACTTGAATTATGCAACACTTAGTTATGAGGAGTTGGAGAGATATTTGGCAAATTTACCGCAAATCAATATCTTTACTGAAAAACTCAAGTATTTTCGACAAAATACCATAATTTTAGTCATACTAGCGCTAGAAACTATATACTTTGAGTAAAAGGAAAATAAGACTTTGGATTATAACATAACACAAAAAGTTATGATTGATACGTTTAATCTTGACGAAGTTGTAGAATTTGCGGAAAATCCCGAACCCCGTTGCCCATGCGTGCTATTGCTAGATACCTCCGGCTCAATGCAGGGGGAACGAATCGAAGCTTTAAATCAAGGTTTGTTGAGTTTAAAGGATGAACTGGTAAAAAATTCTCTAGCATCCAGAAGAGTGGAAGTGGCAATTATCACCTTTGATAGTAGTGTAAATGTCGTGCAGGACTTTGTAACTGCTGATCAATTCAATCCGCCAATTCTCACAGCCCAGGGTTTAACCATCATGGGTTCAGCAATTCATAAAGCATTAGATATTATTCAAGAGCGTAAATCCCAATATCGAAATAATGGTATTGCTTACTACCGTCCCTGGGTATTTATGATTACCGATGGTGAACCCCAAGGTGAACTAGATCATGTTGTCGAACAAGCATCCCAAAGACTGCAAGGAGATGAATCTAATAAGCGGGTGGCCTTCTTTACTGTGGGGGTAGACAATGCGAACATGAGCAGATTAAGTCAAATCGCTGTGCGGAGTCCACTCAAGCTAAAAGGATTAAATTTTATTGAGATGTTTGTATGGCTGTCCGCAAGTATGTCAGCGGTATCCCATTCTCAAGTAGATGAACAGGTAGCACTACCACCAATTGGGTGGGGATCTGTTTAGATGAAAATTACAGCTTGTTGTTTAAACTGAACTAGCTGTGGAAAACAAATTATATGAATACATCAAAACAGATTTCTCAATGGCGCATAGTAGCTGCATCTGTATGTGGAACTAGTCACTCAAAAAACCAGCAACTTTGTCAGGATGCTCACCATTGGCAACTATTAGCCAATAATGTGTTGGTAATAGCAGCAGCAGATGGTGCGGGTTCTGCTAAACTAGGAAAGGTGGGATCAATGATTGCTGTAGAAACGGCAATAGAGCATCTTTCTCGCCAAGAGATTACCAGTAATACCCTGGCTAATAATGATTTTTTGGGTTATTTGCTAACTGATGCTATGTTAGCAGCCCGTAAAGCCATAGAAATTGAGGCGGATATTTGTCACAATCAACCTCATGATTTAGCAACTACCTTAATTGTCATGATTGCTACACCAGAAATTGTGGCTGTGGGGCAGGTTGGTGATGGTTTAGCTGTAGCTAAAAATAGTATGGGTAATCTGATAGCCTTAACCATCCCCAGCAACGGTGAATATATCAATCAAACGACCTTTTTAACATCTCCCGATGCCTTAGAGACAGCACAACTGAAAATATGGCGGGAAGAGATAGTTAATGTTGGTGTGCTTACCGATGGGTTACAGATGTTAGCTTTAAATATGATTGTTGGTGAACCTCATAAACCTTTCTTTTTACCTTTATTCGAGTTTGTAGCTAACGCTGAAGATAGAATATTAGCCAAAGAACATCTAATGAGATTTTTAAGCTCTGATAAAATTACTCAGCGGACTGATGATGATTTGACTTTAGTTCTAGCTGCATTTATTAACTCATGAGTTATGGTAATCAGGAATTATTTGCAGGTTGGTGGATAACTCCTACCTCCTCACCAAATAGAACGAAAGGCACGGAAGCCACTTGGCAATAGATGCGTGGAGGAAGTGCCAACGGCGAATTTATTCGCGGTGACATGATAGAATTAATTAGCAAGTAGGAATAACCATCAGCGCAAAGAAGTGTTTTATT
>NZ_JAQMTJ010000313.1:0-28847 GCF_028330815.1 Dolichospermum lemmermannii CS-548 | reverse complement strand
GGTAATTTCGGATTTTTGAATACCTGTGAGGATAATTTTGATACAAAATCGTCGAAATCTTAGGTGGCGATCGCTAATATCAAATCCCCAAACGACCATTTTTCGTTGTGTGACAGTTTAGGGTGCGGAAGGTGGGTTAAAAACCCCATTCCCTGGTAGGGAAGGGGGGCAGGGGGGTTAGGTTTTTGGAGATTATGGGTTTCATCTGATACTTTATGGCTAACGCCACGCTTCGCTATCAAACAACCTCTAACCCTAACCAAACTTTTCCTCTATTTTTTCTCCTGTACAGAATCAGATAATATATCGTGTAATTTCACGACTGCACCAATTACAGCTATTGCCGGTGCAAGAAATCCCTTTGCTTCCACTTGTTCTACAATTGTCCCCAATTCACCAATTAATTCTTCCTGTTCTGGCCGAGTTCCCCAGCGGATTAAGGCAATGGGTGTATCTAAACTCAATCCAGCTAGAGTAAACTGTTCAATAATGTAGGGTAAATTGTGAATACCCATATAAATTACTATAGTTTCCGAACCGTGCGCTATGGCTTGCCAATTTACCTGGGGTTTATACTTACCAGCGGATTCATGTCCAGTTACAAAAGTTACCGATGAACTATAAAGACGATGGGTTAAAGGAATACCAGCATAGGCCGCTGCGGCGATTCCTGATGTAATCCCTGGCACAACTTCCACGGAAATCCCGGCGGCTACTAATTCCGCCATTTCTTCCCCACCACGACCGAAAATAAAAGGATCACCACCTTTAAGCCGAACAACTATGGCATTATTCTCCGCTTTCTCAATCAGTAATTGGGTAGTGACTTCCTGTAACAGTGAATGTCTACCCATGCGTTTACCCGCATTGATTTTTTCTGCTTCAGGATTGATCATTTCCAGCACTTCTGGACTCACCAAAGCATCATAAATAACCACATCTGCACAGGTTAATAGGCCCTTTCCTTTGAGAGTCATGAGTCCAGGATCTCCAGGTCCAGCACCAACCAAATAAACTTTACCCAAAAACTTTGTCCTCTTCTTTGATGAAATTCTCGATTAAATTCGCAAATTCTCGACTTGTTCCTAATGGTTGTGCGAGTTGAAAACTGACTGATGGAAATTGTAATTTTAGCGTTTCTACTGCCAGAGCGATCGCATCAGTTATCCCACCTGTAAATAAAAAATAGGGGAAAATCGCAATTCGTCCATAACCAGCGGCTATCAATTCCTGTACTCTGACTTCTAAACTGGGAGGGACAGACCAATAAGCTGTAACTGCGTCCACAGTAGCTGCTATATTTTCCACAGGGGCATGAGAACCAGCCCGTCGGCTACCATGAGCCAAAATAATAGATACATCTGCTTTAATCGTAGTCATCATCCCCGCAAAAAACTTGGCTAAACCAGGATAACTACCAATATAAGGACGCAATTCTATTGTCATTCCTTCAGTTATAGCCTGTTCTGCAAGGGCGATTTCTGCGGGAATATCAGTCATGACATGAAATCCCGGTAACAAAAATAGGGGGATAATTTGCACCCTTTGACAACCAAAAGCCTGAACACGATGAGCAAAATCTTGAATTTGCAGGTGTAAAGGTTGGATATTTGCCTCTAGAGTAGCAACACCTACGAAATTTTCACCTTGGGGTAATATCTCACTTAACATTCCCGCTAATTGCTGCATAGCAATATCTGGACGAGGATCACGACTCCCATGAGACACTAAAAGATAAGCTGTAATTTTATTAATTTGCATATTTGGGGATTGGGGATTGGGGGACTGAGAAACACAGGAGAAAGATGCTAATTTATTTTTCTTCAGCATTGTAAGTATAAAATTGATTCAATGCTCCCACTGTTTCAAATTTGTATCCTGGTATCCAAGAATCAAGTTTGATTTCCGTGCGGTAAATACTAAAGATTATATAGTCTTGTCGGTTAGTTGTGGTGGTAATCAGTTCTTTGATGTGTGGTGTGGCGGATTGAAGCAATTCTTGACAATTAACTTTGATTAATTTTTCCAAGAAACTTGGTGTTTTGTGACAGACATCAGCTTCTAAATATGTTGTCAGCTTTTGAACGGCATATTGTTCATATTCACCCTGATTGGGGTTAGTTTTCGCCATAATTGCTCCCAAGACCGTAACGCTCGCTGCTCCTACACATATAAGAATAGTCAAAGGTTTCATATTCTAGCCTGAACTGGTATATTTATTAGTCTTTTAAAGACTACCAAGAAAATTATCTAATTTCTGCTAAAAAAAGCTTGATTATTTTCTGGAGGTAATGCTATACTCACAGAGTGAATGGCGAGCGTAGCCAAGTGGTTAAGGCAGTGGTTTGTGGTACCACCATTCGTGGGTTCGATCCCCATCGTTCGCCCTATTAAATTATGACTCTGTAAGTTCAGAGTTGTTGTAAAGTATAAAAACACGAATTAGACCTTTTGTAGAATTCGGGAAAAGGAGAGTATTTTCCTGTCAACTTTTCCGATTCTTGCAATAAGTCCAATAGCGATAATTCTCAAAAATCCTGCTAAAGTCACAAGTGAAGTTGGCAAATTTATATCTATGAATAACAATGATTTAGCTTTTACCCCAGCTTTAGAGTTAGCGCAATTAATCCGTCTGCGGGAAGTGTCACCTCTAGAGTTGGTGGAAGTATATTTAGAAAGAATCGAACGCTTAAATCCCCAACTGGGAAGTTATTTTACAGTCACGGCAGATTTAGCCATTACTGATGCTAAAAACAAAACAGAATTACTGACAACGACTTCAGAATTACCGCCATTTTTTGGTGTACCAATTTCCATTAAAGACTTAAGTGCGGTTGCGGGTGTTACTTGTACTTACGGAAATTCGGCACTGTTAAATAATATTGCCAATCATGATGATGGTGTAGTTACCAGAATTAAACAAGCTGGTTTTATTATTCTTGGTAAAACCGCAACTTCGGAATTAGGTTCTTATCCTTACAGTGAACCTGCGGGATTTCCCCCAGCGAGAAACCCTTGGAATTTAGAATATACTCCTGGTGGTTCTAGTGGTGGTGCCGCATCATCAGTAGCAGCGGGATTAAGTGCAATTGCCCAAGGTTCAGATGGTGGTGGTTCAGTGCGTGGTCCGGCGGCTTGCTGTGGTGTTGTTGGCATCAAACCAGCCAGAGGCAGAGTCTCTAAAGCCCCTGTAGGCGATCGCTTGGGGGGCATTGCGGTGGATGGTCCCCTTGCCCGCACAGTGGCTGATGCAGCGGCTATGTTAGATGTGATCTCTGGCTATGTCACAGGTGATCCTTATTGGCTACCAAATCCGCAACCATCATTTCTCTCTGCAACTCAAGTCAAATTAGATAGTCTGAAAATTGCCTTTAGTACCAGTATTCTGCCCTTTGGAGAAGCTGACGCTAACTGTAAACAAGGAGTATTAAAAACCGTCGGGTTATTAGCACAATTTGGACATCAGGTTGAGGAAAAATACCCAGATTTTAGTAGTTTAATCGAACCATTTATAGTAGTTTGGCAAGCTGGAATAGCAGCAGCAGGAATTCCTTCGCCAGCCTTACAGCCTTTAAACCAATGGTTATTAGCAAAAAATGGTTCTGTAGCTGAATATCTGCAAGCACTTTCCCAAATGCAAATTGTCTCCCGGCAAATTATCGCATTTTTTGATACTGTAGATGTATTGGTATTACCAGTTTATCTCCATTCTCCCATTCGCGTCGGTGAATGGGCAGATTTGAGTCCAGAAGAGACATTTGCCAAAATTGCCCATTGGGTCGCGCCTTGTCCTGTTGCAAATGCTACCGGATTACCTGCGATCGCCCTTCCTGTCGGTTTCGATAGTCATGGTTTACCCCTAAGTGTACAGTTAATTGGTAAACCTGCCGCTGAGTCTACCTTAATTAGTTTAGCAGCGCAATTAGAAGCCGCTAACCCTTGGATTCAACATCGTCCAGCACTTTAGTTAAAATCAGGATTTACAAAATGTCAGCATCAGGATTTACAGGATTTAGAGATTTACAGGATTGTTATTCTTGAAATAATCTGAAAAACAGAAAGTTTGCAAATATCTGCATATTGAATCCTGTTAATCCTTCAATCCTGAGCATCCTGATTCAGACAGAGAAATGATCTGAAAAACAGAAAGTTTGCAAATATCTGCATATTGAATCCTGTTAATCCTTCAATCCTGAGCATCCTGATTCAGACAGAGAAATAATCTGAAAAACAGAAAGTTTGCAAATATCTGCATATTGAATCCTGTTAATCCTTCAATCCTGAGCATCCTGATTCAGACAGAGAAATGATCTGAAAAACAGAAAGTTTGCAAATATCTGCATACTAAATCCTATTAATCATTTAATTTTAATAATCCTGATTCGGACTATAAATTCCAATTAATTAGCCAGTTTTTCCTGTTCACGGGCATCTACTACTAAAACTAAACAAAGTGCGGCAACTGCTTTCTCCCATTCTTGACGCACTTTCACATCTTCCACACCATCAAATAAACCCACCAACCGGGGAACAGCTTGTTCTAAAGCTGCGTGGGGTACGGGACGATGTAATTCAACTAAGTGATTGATACTTTCTTGATTATTGAGAAAACCAACCACCCATTTTGTTGTATGATCTGGACTGTCAGGAACACGCTCAACTCCTAACTCGTTTTTTAGCCAATCATAAAAAAGTGGTAAATGTTCAGCCAATACCGCACCGGCTGTAGGTAAGGTTTTTTTGAGTAAGCTAATATCTAAACTGTCTAATTCTTGTTTCAGAGCCGGTGAATTTAGTACCTCATTTAACGGTGTGGAAAGTATTGCTGTTATTTCCGATTCGGAAAAATCTAAATTTTGGGTGAAAGTTGAAATTAGAGATTCCATTTTCTACACTCCAGAGATTATTCCATTGGCTGTAGAATCATGATAGCGTGGCGCACCAAAATCCTTGATCATGTTGCGTTACTAATTTCATCCTACCTATAATTATCCTTGCTCATCTGTTTCTTGTGATTCATATAAAGTTTCCATTCCTAATTTTTCTAAACATCTATCAGATCCCCAGGGTCTCATTAACCCACCACAACGACTATCTCGATAAAGTCTTTCCAAAGGAAATGATTTTAAAAGAGAATGTCCACCACAAACACGAATAGCTAAACTACATAATTGATTGCTGTTTTCCATTACAGTATAATTTGCTGCATAAGCTCTTAATCTTTCAGCTTTACTAGGATTTATTTTGGCTTCATTGATAACTCGATAAAAAATTGCCTTAGTTTGCTCTAAAATAATAAACATTTGAGCAACATTAAATTGCTTGATTTTATTTTGTCTTTGTTTGATCGGTGGCATTCCTACTACTTCACCACGCAAATACTTAATTGTAAAATCATAAGCAGCTTGAGCAATACCCATATAAGTAGGTGCTAGAGTAAAAAACATATGTGGGTACAACTCAGTCAGTTTTAAATAAATATTTGAGGGCAGTAATTGAGCATTATTAGGAACAAAAACATTATCGAAAATTAAAGTGCGAGAAATAGTAGCTCTCATTCCTAGAGAATTCCATTCTCCAACTACTTGCACCCCTTGAGTTTTCGCTGGGATAGCAATATAAAGACAATTCTCTACTGAAATATTTTCTGTTTCCTTGGTACAAACAATACCATAATAGTCGGCAGCTTCTGAAAGTGAAGCAAAGGTTTTTTTTCCATTAATTAACCATCCTTCCTCGACCTTTTTAGCAGTTGTTTGATAAGCTTTACCAAGAGATACACCTGCACCTTCTTCAGAAATTGGTTGGGAATAAAGTGCCTGTTTTTCGACTATTCTTTGAAAATGAAGTTTTTTATAGATTTCACATTCCGCTATTTGAGATTCCGTCAATGGTAAATCATTTAAAACATTTAACCAAAGAGTTGAAGAAATGTGCATATTATAAGTAAGAGCAGTAGCACCACAATATCGGGCTATTTCAGCCGATATTAAACAATAACTGGGAAAATCAACCCCCATTCCCCCATATTTTTTTGGTACGCATAATGCTAGAAGTCCGTGATTTCGTAAATCTTCATAATTTTCCCAAGGAAAAGAAGCTTCTTCGTCATAGACAGAAGCACGAGCAGCAAATTTATTTTTTCCTAATTCTTGAACTAATTCAATTAAGATTTTCTGTTGATTATTTAAGTCAAAATCCATGGTTAGTTATGTTTTTTTGAACTGTTTTAACCCGCTTTCATCAAGTTGGGGTCAACCCTTAATTTTTCCTGGGCTGTAACCTTGAAAATTCGTTGATTTATCCGATATTGCAGAAAGCGATCGCATTCTCCATGTATGTAAAGAAACAGAAATGTTTCTTGAAAGAGGGTTAGTTCGATTGTCAAAACTTGGTAATCGGTAAAGAATTACCAATTACCAATTACCCAAAATTACGCTTTCTTTAACCAGCTAAACATAGCGCGTAAATCCTTACCAACAGCCTCAATAGGATGTTCAGCTTCTTGACGACGCATAGCAGTAAAACCTGGTTTACCAGCTTGGTTTTCTAAAACAAATTCCCGCGCAAATTGTCCAGATTGAATTTCGCTGAGAATCTTCTTCATTTCCGCTTTAGTATCGGCGGTAACAACGCGAGGACCGCGAGTATAATCACCATATTCGGCAGTATTAGAAATACTATCGCGCATGGTAGCTAAACCACCTTCTACGACTAAATCAACGATTAATTTGACTTCGTGCAGACATTCAAAATAAGCGAGTTCTGGTTGATAACCTGCTTCTACCAAAGTTTCAAAACCGGCTTTAATTAAAGCGCTCAAACCACCACACAATACTGCTTGTTCCCCAAACAAATCGGTTTCGGTTTCTTCACGGAAAGTGGTTTCCAAAATACCGGCACGTGTACCACCAACACCTTTAGCATAAGCCATAGCGCGATCGCGGGCATGACCAGTGGCATCTTGATAAACTGCAAATAACGCAGGTACACCTTGTCCTTGTTCATAAGTACGACGCACTAAATGTCCAGGGCCTTTAGGTGCAACCATGACCACGTCAACATCAGCAGGGGGAACAACCTGTGCAAAGTGGATATTAAAACCATGTGCAAAAGCTAAAACGTTTCCAGCTTCTAAATTGGGTTCAATTTCGTTTTTGTAAATTGTTTTTTGGACTTCATCAGGTAATAAAATCATGATGAAATCAGCAGCTTTGGCCGCATCAGCAACATTTTTTACAGTCAAGCCAGCAGCTTCGGCCTTAGCTGTGGACTTACTGCCGGGATATAATCCCACAATGACATTAACACCGCTATCTTTGAGATTCAGCGCGTGAGCATGACCTTGAGAACCATAACCAATAATAGCAACGGTTTTACCTTTTAAAAGATCCAAATTAGCATCTTCATCATAATACATACGCGCCATAGAAGCATCTCCTGTCCGTAAAAGTTGTCATGAAATTGGCAGACTTACGATTGTATCGCAAATTGGGTAATTGGTGATTGGTGATTGGTGATTGGTGATTGGGAACACCAATGACAAATCCCCTACTTTTATTTTTTTTTCAGAAGTTCAAGATAAACAGAAATAATTGTGATAATTTTGATACAAATTTGTTAAGAATAGTTACAGCCCTGTAATGGAAGGAAATATTTTTTATGGTTGATCTAGCTGACAAGAAACCAGTTCATCAAGTCGTGATTATTGGTGGTGGCTTCGGTGGATTGTATGCTGCGAAGTCTATGGCTAAAGCCAATGTACAAATCACGCTGATTGATAAACGCAATTTTCACCTGTTTCAACCACTGCTGTACCAAGTCGCTACAGGTTCTTTGTCCCCAGCGGATATTTCCTCTCCTTTGCGTGCTGTTCTCAGCAAAAGCAAGAATACAAAGGTGCTGTTGGGTGAAGTGAATGATATTGACACTACCGCCCAAAAGGTGATGGTAGGCGCGGAATCCGTCCCCTACGATACCTTAATTGTGGCTACAGGGGCGAAGCATTCCTATTTTGGGAAGGATAACTGGGAAGAATTTGCACCGGGTTTAAAGACTGTAGAAGATGCCATTGAGATGCGTCGGCGGATATTTTCAGCATTTGAAGCGGCTGAAAGCGAAAGTAATCCGGTAAAACGCCAAGCTTTGTTAACTTTTGTGATTGTCGGTGGTGGTCCAACTGGGGTAGAATTGGCGGGAGCGATCGCTGAATTGGCAACTAAAACCCTGACAGAAGATTTCCGCAACATTGACACCGCAGAAACCAGAGTTTTATTGTTAGAAGGTTTAGATCGGATTCTTCCCCCTTTTGCACCGGAATTATCGCACACAGCAGAAGCATCTTTAAAGGCTTTGGGTGTGGATGTGCAAACCAAAACCTTAGTTACACATATTGAAAATGATATTGTGACGATTAAGCAAGGTGATGATGTTAAAGAAATTGCGGCAAAAACCGTGTTGTGGGCTGCGGGTGTGAAAGCCTCACCAATGGGGAAAGTTTTGACAGAGAAGACGGGAGTTGAGAGCGATCGCGCTGGTCGTGTTATGGTTGAACCAGACCTAAGTATTAAAGGATTTCCCAACATTTTCGTAGTTGGTGACTTAGCAAATTTCGCCCATCAAAATGATAAACCTTTACCGGGAGTTGCACCAGTCGCCATGCAGGAAGGCGAATATGTGGCTAAACTCATTCAAAAACGGTTGAAAGGTGAAACATTACGTCCATTCAAATATGTGGATAGAGGTAGTTTAGCAATGATTGGGCAACACGCCGCAGTTGTTGATTTAGGATTTATCAAACTCAGAGGTTTCTTTGCGTGGTTTGTGTGGTTATTTATTCATATCTACTTCTTGATTGAGTTTGATAATAAGTTAGTGGTGATGATTCAATGGTTGTGGAGTTATTTTACCCGCAATCGTGGCGCGAGATTAATTACAGGTAAGGAAGTTATTGCACCTGTACCAACGCCAGTCATCCCAAAAAAACCGTTAAATGTGTAGTTCCTCCCTCGTTCCCAGTCTCTGACTGGGAATGCCCTCTAGAGGCTCTGCCTCCCATATTCCCTCATTATTATTAAAAAACTGCCTCTCATATTAAAATAAAATCACCACATCTACCAAATTAAATGAAACAATGGGACGCAGCCGCTATCATGTATTAGGAACTCAACCGCATTTCCTCACCTGCACATTAGTAAATTGGATGCCATTATTTGGCAATATTGAACTTGTCCAAATTATCATAGATTCCCTCAACTTTCTCCAACGTCAGCAGCGTTTGACATTATATGGTTATGTCATTATGGAAAATCATCTTCATCTCATCGCTGCGGCTGCAAACTTATCTAAAGAAATAGGGAATTTTAAATCATTTACGGCTCGTTCCATTATTGATTTACTCCAGAAAAATAATGCTGAATATATACTTAATCAATTAGAATTTCATAAATTAAAACACAAGATCAAACAAGATTATCAACTGTGGCAAGAAGGTTTTCATCCCCAAGCAATTGCTAATGAAGAAATGTTTATCCAAAAATTAGAATATATTCATAATAATCCGGTGCGACGTGGGTATGTTGATGATCCGGCTCATTGGCGTTATTCTAGTTACCGGAATTATATGGAATTGCCGAGTTTATTAGAGGTGGAATTGATTGATTTGTGAGATATTGAGGCAGAGCCTCTTGATAGCATTCCTAGTCAGAGACTAGGAACGAAAAAGAATAAATTTTAATTTTTCTGCCGTTATTTAAGGTTATTTTAACAATAAAATTTTTTCTTGTTCTAGTGTATTTGCTTTTTGATGTGCTAAAATGTCTGTATCTTGCATTGCTTACTTAATAAAGCCATTTTACACAGGGAGTAGAAATTGTATTATGTTCACAGATGATAAAAACGATTTTATTAAAAATTGGGCGATAACTGGAATTATATTTTTGTTTTTGATAGCTGTTGCTGTTACAGTTTATTTTATCTCAATGATTTTAACTACTGACAGAACAGAATTATTGAAAAACAAATATGAATATATTGTTGAAAGTCTTAAAGTATTAGGTTTATTCATTAGTGGAGGGGCAGTAATTGTTAATGTTTACTTTGCAGGTAGACGTGCAGAGGCTATGGAAGAGACTGCAAAGGCTACAAATAGAAATGCAGACGCGGCAAATAAAAATGCAGAGGCTGCAAATAGAAATGCAGAAGCTGCAAATAAAAATGCAGAGGCTGCAAATCAAAAACAAATTACAGAAAGATTTTCTAAGGCTATTGAACAGCTTGGGAGTGATAAACCGGAAGTTATATTAGGTGGAATTTATACTTTAGAACGAATTGCGAGAGATTCTGCACCAGACCAATGGACAATTATGGAAGTTCTGACAGCTTTTGTCCGTCAGAATGCACCTGTTATAAAAGAAAATGAGTCACAATCTCCAGAAGATCAAAAAAAATTTCTAGAACTTAGAATTTCTATTCAAGCGTGTTTAACTGTGATTGCAGAACGTAAACACCCAGATTTAGAAAATAAATATCTTGATTTAACTAAAGTTAATATTAGTGGATTCAACCTCAAAAAAGCCAACCTCAAAGGAGCCAACCTCTACGGAGCCAACCTCACAGAAGCCGTCCTCGCAGGAGCCAACCTCACAGAAGCCGTCCTCTCAGGAGCCAAGCTCACAGAAGCCTTCCTCTCAGGAGCCAACCTCACAGAAGCCTTCCTCACAAGAGCCAACCTCACAAGAGCCGACCTCATAGCAGCCAACCTCACAGGAGCCAACCTCGAAGGAGCCTACCGCTTTGAACCGGACTTGATAACAAAAGTTTTGCTCACAGAAGCCGACCTCGAAGGAGCCATACTCAAAGGAGCTATAATGCCAGATGGGTCAATTCATGATTAGGAAGATTTGATTCTTGTAAATTTTCAATAAACAAGACTTTCTCCCCCACAAAACCGAATATTCAAAACAGTCGCTACCATTTTCTAAACCGAATCATATTACTACATAATAGAAATAGAAATTCTATCTTTAGGATTGTTAAGAATGTATCAAATAGATCCGCCACTTTCCCCTAAAGAAACATTACCGACAATGTATGATCTTCCTAGCGAAGACCCGGAGGAACCTGGTTTGCCAGATCAATTTCATTTATTCCAACCACAATTATTAGCAGAAACATTCCGTCCCCCTGACTATCCTAGCGACCAAATATTTACAGGAAGTGATCTGAATCTTTACTATGATTTGCGTCATCCTTCATGGTATAAACGCCCTGATTGGTTTGCAGTGTTAGGTGTTCCCTCTCTTTATGACAAAAGAGATTTACGGTTAAGTTATGTAGTTTGGCAAGAAGCAGTTAATCCTCATATTATTGTTGAATTACTCTCACCAGGAACAGAAAAAGAAGACTTAGGGACAATATTAAGAGATGTCGAAAAACCTCCTGGTAAATGGGAAGTTTATGAACAAATTTTAAGAGTTCCCTACTACGCCATCTTTGATCGTTATAAATCTGAATTTAGAATGTTTCAGTTAACTGGCGCTCGTTATGCTGAAGTAGAATTATCAGATTTTCGGTTTTGGATTCCCGAAATAGAATTAGGTTTAGGAGTGTGGCAAGGAAGTTATAAAACCGTCGAAATGCCTTGGTTACGTTGGTATGACAAAGATGGTAATTGGATGTTAACCAGCACAGAAGAGGAAAAACAAAAAGCTGAAAAAGAAAGGCAAAAAGCTGAACAGGAAAGACAAAAGTTAGAACAAGAAAGGCAAAAAACCGAAAGATTAATTGCCCAACTTCGATCGCTTGGTGTTGAACCAGATTTAGAATAAATACAATCTCTCGTTCCCAGTCTCCGACTGGGAATGCCGTCATAGAGGCTCTGCCTCAAAGCAGTTAATTATTTTGATTTTGCTTAGATAAATCCGTCGGTGGTCTATCATTACTCCAAGCCCACCAGACATAACCGCAATGACAATGGTAAAATTCTTGCCACTTCCGACGACGTTCTGGGGTACTGACAGGAGACCTTCTATTTAACCACACATTAACGGCTTCTCGACTACCAGCATGGCATTTGGGACAATGAAATTGATAGGCGTGTACGGCTTGATTAGTCCATTCTGGCGGATTGGGATCAAAAGCGTCCATATAAATATAAACTGTAATAGAGTGTAATCTTAGTAGTCATTGAATATACATAATTATGACTAACAATGGATATTATGGAACCAAATATTGAAATTCGTCGGTTGTTGGATGTCATGCCCGCTTCTGGGCGAATGATGACTAAAATCGTCAGTAAACCAGAACAAAAACAGGTAATAGATGCGGCTTTTCCCCTGCCATTGAGTCAAGCAAGACCAATATATATTAATTTCGACTTATGGAGACGGTTGACAAAACCCCAACGAGATTTACTCCTATTACAGAAGGTAAGCTGGTTAATAGGGGTGAAATGGTTACAACCTAATATTTATCAAGGTGTGGTGTTAGCAGGGCTTGTAGGCGGAATACTCGAAGCAGTCCAGGGGGATGTGGTAGGTGTGGTAATAGCCGGGGGATTAAGTGCTGTAGCGGCTATCCGGATTTGGCGCACGAATAAATCCCAGGAGTCAGAATTAACTGCTGATACAGTCGCTATTAGAATCGCCCAAAGACGGGGTTATTCAGAAACTGAAGCCGCCCAACATTTGTTAACAGCTATTGAAGCAGTAGGAACAATAGAAGGGCGTTCTGGTTTAAATTTTAGTGAATTAATTCGTTGTCAAAATTTGAAAGTAATTGCTGGTTTATCACAAGTTGGTATTCCTAAAAATTACCAATAGATGTACATTCAAAGGGAACAGGGAACGTAGATACCAGGATACCCATTTACCCGTTAGAAATCGAAGAATCATAGTACGAATTTCTGTTATTATGGTTGTGATATTTTCTGTACCCCCCTAAGAGGATGTTTGAAAAGTTATGGTTGATGTATCAAATATTTTTTACCCCACCCTAACCCTCCCCTTGTAAAGGGGAGGGAACTGGATTTTTATTGTTTCCCCCCTTTACAAGGGGAAAGGGGGGTAGCAACGTGATGAAAATTACGGAATAACACTTTTCAAACATCCCCTAACGACTACAATTAAACTCACAGATAACAAAGTTATAAATTAGCAATGCAGAGCAATTCTTCTTTGGAAAGGCAGCCACAACTTACAGAGGAAGCAAAATCATTTCCCCTCTCCTACGGTCAACAAGCGATGTGGTTTCTTGACCAGATAGCACCCCAGAGCATCGCATACAATATCTATACAACAGTACGGATAAACTCAGATTTACACTTGGAGGCATGGCACAGAGCGTGGCTTCAGATTGTAGAACGTCATCCTATCCTACGAACTACTTATGCACAGTATGAAGATCAACCTATTCAAGTAATTCACCCATACCAAGAGATAGATATTAAAATAACAGATGCTTCTGCTTGGAATTTAGACTACTTGAAAAAACAAATTCTGACAGAAACCGAGCGTCCCTACAACTTGGAAACAGGTCCAGTATTGCGGGTACATCTATTTACAAGATCATCAGCAGAACATATCCAATTACTGGCCATGCACCACATTGCTGGAGATATGTGGTCTTTTGACATATTATTAAATGAACTGCAAATTCTGTATGCTACAGAAGTAAAAACATCGTCTCAAGCTGACTTACAAATTATTGAAAATTCAAATATTTATAATTCTCAAACAGATAATAGTCTCTCTCTTCCAAAGCTATCATACACAGATTATGTAAGTTGGCAGACCGAGATGTTATCAAGTTCTCAAGGTGAACAACTTTCAGCATACTGGCATAAACAATTAACAGGTGAGTTGCCAGTCTTAGACTTGCCTGTAGATAAACTTAGACCAAATGTGCAAACCTACTCTGGCAATACACACATCATCAAGTTAGATGAAGAATTGCTTTCCAGGCTGAGAAAGTTGTCAGAATTAGAAAAAACCAGCCTGTATAGAATTTTTCTGGCTGCATTTTTTATTCTATTTTACCGCTTATCAGGACAAGAAGACATCCTAGTAGGTTGTCCGGTTGCGGGTCGGTCAGGTAAAAAGGAATTTGAAAGTATTATTGGCTACTTTACAGACCCCATAGTATTACGTGCAAATCTAGGGGAAAATCCCACCTTCAGAGATTTTCTTGCTCAAATACGTCGCACAGTTTCTGAGGGTAAGAAACATGAAGATTATCCCTTTCCCCTATTAGTAAAACAGCTTATTCCTGAAAGAGATTCTAGTCGTTCTCCTCTGTTTCAAGTTTCTTTAACTTGGCAAGAGCATCGCTGGTATGATAATAGCCAAAAATCATCTTTAGTGATGTCGCCATTCTTAATAGAAGGACATCAACGAGGATCAGCATTTGATATAGATTTGGCGATTATTAAAACTGGTAGTGAGTTTAATTTTTGCTGGCAATACAACACTGATCTGTTTAATATTTCCACTGTAGAACGAATAGCAGGAAATTATCAAACCTTGCTAGAAAGTATTTTAATTAATCCACAGCAACCTATTTCCCAATTACCATTGTTAACAGAAATTGAGCAATATCAATTATTAGTTGATTGGAATAATACTAAAAAAGAATATCCATTAGATAAATGTATCCATCAATTATTTGAAGAACAGGTAATCAAAACACCTGACGCTATAGCGGTAGAGTTGGAAGGGAAAAAACTAACTTATCAGGAATTAAATCAACAGGCAAATCAACTGGCAAATTATCTGCAAAAACTGGGTGTAAATCCAGAGGTTTTAGTAGGAATTTGTGTAGAGCGATCGCTGTTAATGGTAGTAGGATTATTAGGGATTCTTAAAGCTGGTGGTGCTTATGTTCCTTTAGATCCAGCTTATCCAGCAGAACGTTTAGCCTATATGTTGGATGATTCTCAGGCAAAAGTGCTATTAACTCAACAGCAGTTAGTGAACTCAATACCGAATACTGGCTTAGAGGTGATCTGTTTAGATACCAATTGGGAATTAATCAGCACTCAAAGCGATAAAAACCCACAAACTCAAGTTAAAGCCAATAATTTAGCCTATGTAATTTATACCTCTGGCTCCACAGGAAAGCCGAAAGGAGTAATGATTGAACATCGGTCTTTAGCGAACTTTGCCCAAACGGTAAAAGACAAATATGAGATAAGCAATAGAGACAGAGTTCTGCAAGCTGCATCGATCAGTTTTGACGCAGCCGCAGAAGAAATCTATCCCTGTCTAGTCTCTGGTGCAACCTTAGTGCTACGGACTGCTGAAATGTTGGGTACTGTCTCCACATTTATCCAGAAGTGCTGGGAATGGGAATTAACAGTATTAATGATGGGAACAGCATACTGGCACCAGCTAACGGCAGAATTAGCAACAACCAATGAAACCCTACCACCATCAGTAAGGTTGTTAGCTAATGGTGGAGAACAATGGCTGCCAGAAAAATTGAACCTGTGGCAAAAGAGCATGGAATATAGATCGCGCGTTCAGAATTTAAAAGCGCCACCGATGTTAATGAACGGCTATTGACCAACAGAAGCAACAGTATTGTCAACAGTATACGACTTATCAAAGTTAGCAACAGAGGATACACAGCCAAAACAAGTAATTGGCAATGCTTTTGATAATGTGCAGACTTACATTCTTGATAGCTATTTACAACCAGTCCCTATCGGTGTACCAGGCGAGTTGCATATTGGTGGTATGGGTTTAGCTAGAGGCTATCTCCACCATCCAGATCTAACAGATGCAAAATTTATTGCTCATCCCTTTAAGCAATCAGAACGTATTTACAAAACAGGAGACTTAGCTCGCTATTTACCTAACGGTAACATTGAGTTTCTGGGAATTAAACCAGTTGGTAGGACAGAAAACCTCCCGCTCTCCTTTGCACAAGCGAGATTGTGGTTTTTAGACAAATTAGATCCCAATAGTGCGTTTTATAACATCCCTATCCTTTGGCGGTTTAGCGGGAAACTTAATGTAACTGCGCTACAATCGAGCCTAAACGAAATCATCCGTCGACATGAAGCGTTACGGACAAACTTTGTCACACAAGAAAATCAACCCATTCAGGTTATTGCTGAAACTCTTTTTTTGCCACTAGAAATCGTAGATTTGCTGTATCTGCCAACAGAGGAACGAGAAGTGGAAATGCAGCGATTAGTTCAAAATGAGGCAGTGCGATCTTATGATCTAGAAAGAGAACCTTTAATACGTGCCACTCTCTTACAGCTTACCTCAACAGAGTACGTTTTTATCCTCACAGCACACCACATTATTTTTGATGGTTGGTCAACGGGGGTATTTGTCCAAGAATTAGCAACACTCTACACTGCATTCTGTAATGACAAAACCCCTCAAAAAGTTGTTGAACTGCCTGAATTACCCATACAGTATGCAGACTTTGCCGTTTGGCAGCGACAGTGGTGGGAACAAGGGAGAATTACAGAGCAGTTATCCTATTGGCAGCAACAACTTCAAGGCGCTCCCACCTTATTAGAACTTCCTACCGATAGACCCAGACCTGCTATTCAAACAAACCGGGGAAAACATCAACAATTTACACTTCCTCCGTCGCTAGGTGAGGCTATGAACCTACTTAGCAAGAGTGCAGGAGTTACCCCGTTCATGACGTTTTTTGCGGCTTTTGTTACCTTGCTTTATCGTTATACAGGGGAAAAGGACATTGTAATTGGTACACCCATTGCTGGTCGTAATCGTCCGGAAATAGAAGGGATAATTGGTCTTTTTGTGAATACTTTAGTGCTGCGAACTGATTTGTCAGACAACCCCAGTTTTGAGCAGTTACTAATGAGGGTGCGGGAAGTATCTCTGCAAGCATACAGTCATCAAGACCTGCCCTTTGAGAAATTGGTTGATGCTTTGCAAACTGAGCGTTCTTTGAGTCACTTACCTCTGTTTCAGGTGATGTTTGATCTCCAGAATGTTCCCATATCAAGTTTAGATTTGCCAGGGTTAAGTATAAGTTCATTTCCTGTGGAAACGGGAATAGCGAAGTTCGATTTAGCTCTCTCAATTGAGAATACATCTTCTGGATTGATAGCCGAATGGGAATATAATAGCGACTTGTTTGATGATTCAACAATTGCTCGCATGGCAGGAAATTTCCACACTTTAGTAACAGGAATTGTCGCCAATCCACAGCAACCTATTTCCCAATTACCATTGTTAACAGAAATTGAGCAATATCAATTATTAGTTGATTGGAATAATACTAAAAAAGATTATCCATTAGATAAATGTATCCATCAATTATTTGAAGAACAGGTAATAAAAACACCTGACGCTGTAGCAGTAGAGATTGAAGGGGAAAAACTAACTTATCAGGAATTAAATCAACGGGGAAATCAACTAGCAAATTATCTGCAAAAACTGGGTGGGTTTAGCTAGAGGTTATCTCCACCGTCCAGATTTAACAGATGCAAAATTTATTCCTCATCCTTTTAATCCATTAGAACGTATTTACAAAACAGGGGATTTAGCTCGTTATTTACCCGACGGGAATATTGAGTTTTTGGGTCGCATTGATAATCAGGTGAAAATACGCGGTTTTCGCATTGAACTGGGGGAAATTGAAACTTTACTGATTACACACCCCCAAATATCAGAAGCGGTAGTGATTGATTCTGATGATATTCCAGGTTCTAAACGCTTAGTTGCATACATAGTAGGGACGTTGAATGAAACGTCTTTACCCCAGTCGCAATTGCGTTCTTTCCTGAAACAGAAGTTACCAGATTACATGATACCTTCTGCTTTTGTGGTTTTGGATGCTCTGCCTCTTACCCCTAATGGTAAGGTAGATCGGCGTGGTTTACCTAAACCTGATACAACAAGCCATAAAATAGAAACGGATCTAGCAGCACCGCGCACGGAGTCTGAAGAAATACTAGCAAAAATATGGTGTGAAGTTCTGCATCTTAAACAAGTTGGTATCCATGACAATTTCTTTGAGTTGGGTGGAGATTCTATTCTCAGTATTCAGATTATTTTTAAAGCTAAACAAGCTGGATTACAATTAACGGCTAAACAGATATTTCAAAACCAGACGATTGCTGAATTGGCGGCAGTAACTAACATCACTCAGACGGTGAAAGCAGAACAAGGTTTGGTAACAGGATTATTACCGCTGACACCTATTCAACACTGGTTCAAAGAGCAAAATTTCCCCGAACCTCACCACTTTAATCAGTCATTGCTGCTGGAATTATCTGGGGTAGTTGACTGGACTTTATTCCCGGAAGTGCTGCGACAATTATTATTACATCATGATACTCTGCGCTTACGTTGTCCGTCCAATGGGGAACAGATTAATATTACCCCTGATGATACTATTCCTTTTTCTTATGTAGATTTATCGGACATACCAGATGCAGAACAAAAAGCAGCTATCGAAGCCACTGCTAGTTCCCTACAAACTAGCTTAAATCTTGCTTCTGGTCCAATCATGCAAGTAGCGTTTTTTTGTCTAGGTACTAACAAATCCAGCCGATTATTAATAATTATTCATCACCTAGCAGTAGACGGCGTTTCTTGGCGAATTTTGTTAGAAGACTTAGAAACAGCTTACCAACAGATTAGTCGCGGTGAAAAGATTCAGTTTCGTCCTAAAACGACCTCTTTTAAATATTGGGCTGAGAAACTGAATTCTTACGCACAGTCTGATAGTGCAAAGCAAAAACTAACTTATTGGCAAGGTATTCCATCTACACAAATAACTCGTATACCAGTCGATCATGCCTTGGGTGCTAATACTGTAGCATTCAATCAGATCATATCAGTTTCACTCTCACCAGAGGAAACCCGCGCTTTATTGCAGGAAGTTCCTAAAGCTTATAAAACCCAGATTAATGATATCTTGCTAACTGCTTTATTGCAGACTTTAGGTAGTTGGATTGGTAGTAATTCTGTGTTACTTGATCTTGAAGGTCATGGACGAGAAGATATTTTTGAAGATGTAGACTTATCGAGGACAGTCGGTTGGTTTACGACCATCTTTCCCGTACTTTTAGAGTTAAAAGCAACAGATAATCTGGGAGATGCTATTAAGTCGATCAAAGAACAACTGCGTGCTGTTCCCAACCGAGGTATTGGCTACGGTTTGCTGCGTTATTTGAGTGGTGATAAAGATATTATCTCTCAACTTTCAACAATGCCAAAAGCTGAAGTTAGTTTCAATTATTTGGGACAATTCGATTGGGGAAAACAAGAAAATTCTTTTTTTAAACTAGCTTCTGAATCAGTGGGAGAGGAACATAGCCAGCAAGAGAATTGCAGTCATTTACTAGATATTAATGGACTCGTAGTAGATGGTCAGTTAAAAGTAGATTGGACTTACAGCGAAAATTTTCACCACCGAGACACTATTGAAAATCTCGCTGAAGATTTTGCAGCAAATTTGCGTTTTCTAATTACTCATTGTTTATCTATTGATGTATCTGCAAACCAGGAAATTTACGGCTTTTCTCAACTAATAAATAATTATCAGCATCAGGAAAATAATGTTCCTGTCCCCCTACATTTATTAGAACTGACTCAAGATATCTCTGAGTTATTACCTGATGATACACAATTCGCATATCCTCTTGCCAAAATGCAGGAGTTTATGTTGCATCATTACGCGAATGATCATCAAAAAATGGGGGTTTATCATGGACAGGAATTATTAGATATATATGATGAAAATCTTTCTATAAATGTCTTCAAGAAAGCTCTACAAATTCTAGTAGAAAAACATCCAACTCTGAGAACGGTGTTTATTTTTCAGAACGGAAAACCATTATGTCAAGTGGTTAGAAACAATCTGAAATTTTCCATCAATGAAAAAGATATTAGTCACATCAAATCAGAGGAACAGGAAAATTACATTAATGCAATCATAAAGCAAGATAGGCAAAATTTATTCAACGTTGAGAATTGCAATGAAGCACTTTTTAGATTATGGCTTTTTCGCAAAGCTGAAAATAGATTTGAGTTCTTTATGTCAATGCACCATGCAATTACAGATGGGTGGAGTGGTATTGAATTTGTAAATCAACTAAGGGAATTATATTCTGCTCTCAAGCAAGGAGAAGAAATACCCGTGATTCCTGCAAATAATGTGCATCAGGAATTTGTCGCTTTAGAGAAAGAAATCATTAGCTCAACAGAAGCATCAAATTTCTGGAAACTTCACTTACAAAATTATGAATATCAAGCATTACAGCCATTAAAAACTTCAGGAGATCAAGTAAAATCTGTAGAAGAAAACTTTGATGTAGAAATAATTATTGATTTACGTGAATACTGTCGGAAATTGAAAGTTTCACCAAAAGCAATTTTCTTGAGTACATACCTGGATCTCATTAGTATTGTCATGAAAGAAAATCAGGTTTCTGTAGGAGTTGTTTCTAATGGTAGGATAGAAAGATTATCTGATCCCTTCGGAGCTTTAGGTTTATTCTGGAATATTGTGCCATTTTCTCAAACAATTACAGAAGATAAAGGAGTACAAATTAAAAATGTCCAGCAAACCCTAATTGATATTGAACCTTGTGTGAGATATCCACTGCTGCAAATTCTGTCAGATCAAAAAACAACGGAATTATTTTTGGCTACGTTTAATTTTGTAAATTTCCATAATACCAAAACTGTGGACAAGCATACTAGCTTAAAGGTACAGAGAAAAATGATTTATGACAAGTTTAACTTTCCTTTAAATTATGCTATTTCCATGGAATCATTATCAGGAAATGTCAGCATTCATGTAGAATACGATCAGACATATTTTAGTTACAAAGATATTCAATTAATGCTGCAAAATTATGTTGAAATCTTAAAAGATAGAGTTTATGGATAAAAATTGCTGGAAACCTATCAAACTTTTGTATGTAGTTAGGCTTTAGCCCTTTCGACGAGTTAATTAGGAAGATTTAAACATGAAAACCCTGATTATTGATAACTACGACTCTTATACTTTTAACCTTTACCAATTGATTGCAGAAGTTAATGGAGAGTATCCCACTGTAATTTATAATGATCAAGTTATATGGGATGAACTGAAACAATGGGAATTTGATAACATCGTGATTTCACCAGGTCCTGGTCGTCCAGAAAAATCAAAAGATTTTGGGATCTGTCGTCAAATGATTAAAAATGCCCAAGTACCACTTCTAGGCGTTTGCTTGGGACATCAGGGACTAGGATTTAGCTATGGAGGAAAAGTTATTCACGCACCTGAAGTTCGGCATGGTCGGCTCAGTGAGGTTTATCATACTGCTACTGATTTGTTTGCGGGAATACCTTCTCCTTTTTCTGTGGTGCGCTACCATTCTTTGCTGGTTGCAGATGACCTACCGGACTGTTTAGAAAAAATAGCGTGGACAGAGGACAACCTGATCATGGGAATGCGCCATCGCTCTTTACCAATGTGGGGTGTACAGTTTCATCCAGAGTCAATTTGTACTGAGTATGGACATACTTTGTTTGAGAATTTTAAAGAAATTACCCAAAAATTTGCCCAGGAACGAGATAAAAGTCCGAAAAAACATTATTGGACAGAAAATAACGGGAATGGAACTTTACCCACAAATTCTACTAAGAAAAAACAGCAACAGGAATTTGAACTTTGTACGCGCAAATTGAATTTGTTTACAGTGAGCGAAGCCGAACTGTGTCCCGATACAGAACAGATGTTTGTACATTTGTTTAGTAAATCAGCCAGTGCATTTTGGTTAGATAGCAGTCGGGTTGAACCTGGTCTTTCTCGCTTTTCTTTCATGGGAGATAACAGTGGTGAAAACAGTCTCCTAATTCATTATCGGACGCAAGGGCAAGAACTGACAATTACACAGTCCGATACTGTCAGTTTCAAAACAGAGGGGATTTTTGATTATCTCCAGCGGGAAATTCAACGACGACATTGCTCATCTGAGCATTTACCTTTTGATTTTAACTGCGGGTTTGTGGGTTATTTTGGCTATGAATTAAAGGCAGAATCTGGAGGAAAATTCAATCACACATCTGCCTTACCTGATGCCATGTTTATGTTAGCAGATCGAATGATTGCAATTGATCACCAAGAGCAAACTATCTATCTGCTTTGTCTAATTCAGAAAGGACAAACAGCCTCCGCCGAAGATTGGTTTGAAGCGATCAAAAACCAAATTGACAATCTTCCTCCTCTGTCGCCTATTGTTCCTCAAAACAAAAAAACACCTGTTGTTTTTAGATTAAGCAGGTCTGAAAAGACTTATCTTGATGATATTGAAAAATGCTTACAAGAAATTCACGAAGGAGAAACTTATCAAGTTTGTTTAACAAACCAGATTTACACAGATACAACACCTGATCAGCTAGAGTTCTATCGTTCATTACGCCGCATCAATCCTGCTCCTTATGCTGCATTTTTGCGCTTTGGTGATGTGGGAATTGCCTGTTCATCTCCAGAACGATTTCTGCAAATTGATCGCCAAGGTTGGGCAGAAACAAAACCTATCAAGGGAACATTACCACGAGGAAAAACACCTGAAGAAGATTTTATCCTCTGTGAACAATTGCGGAACAGTGAAAAAGATCGAGCGGAAAATCTGATGATTGTGGATTTACTTAGAAATGATTTGGGACGGGTTTGTGCAGTGGGAACGGTTCATGTACCCAAATTAATGGCTGTGGAAACCTACGCTACAGTACATCAATTGGTGACAACAATTCGTGGTCAATTACGCGCTAATATGAGTGCTGTAGACTGCATTCGTAACGCCTTTCCTGGGGGTTCTATGACGGGCGCACCTAAGATTAGAACCCTGGAAATTATTGATAAATTAGAGCAAGAAGCGCGGGGAGTTTACTCTGGGTCTATTGGCTTTTTAGGATTAAATGGTTCAGCCGATTTGAATATTGTTATTCGTACTGCTGTGATCACGGCCGAACAAACTTCCATTGGTGTTGGTGGTGGTATTGTAGCACTTTCTGATCCCCAGATGGAGTTTGAAGAAATCATGCTGAAAGCTAAAGCATTGATTCAGGCAATGATGATTACAAATTGTGGAGTTGTTGATCCCGATCAATACTCTATCCAGGGAATAAAAATAACAACTTCTGATGGCTATGAAAAAGTAGGTGTATAAGCAATGAATAAACAACTGATTTTTGCAACTCTTGGACCTGTTGGAACTTGCCATGAACTAGCGACTCAATCTTATATTGAGTTTCAAGAAGTGGCTAATGCCAAAATAGAACTGTTCAATGATCTGTTAGACGCACTGGAGTTACTACATGATGGTAAAGTTGACTTCATTATCCAAAACTCTGCTCATCCTAAAGTTTATGAATTAACAGAAAAATACTTTCGGGAAGTATTCGTGATTGATAGCTTCTTATGTCCAACCCGTGCTATGGGACTCCTAACTCGTCGTGATGTAGAAAATCCCTGCAGTCTGGGATTAATGCCTGCTACACGGGCTTATGTCAATACAGAACGCTACTCAACTTTTATCCATGAAACGGCGAAACCTGTGGTGGGTCAGAACTTGCTGGCGGGTAAGTATGATAGCGGTATTGCAGCTTTACAATTTGCTGAAGAAAATCCTGATGTATTAGTAGTTGATGAAGTTATTGGCTCTGTGCAAACAGCTTGGCTCGTATATGGTCGTCAACAAAATAGACAGCAGGGAGTTATTGGGATCAAAAATCCTCAACTTTTCCAATGAGAACTTTCTGGTGTCTGATTCTCTTCCCATTTATATCAATTTACATAATTAGAAAATGTCAACATTTTTCCCAGTTCCTCAAACTATCAAGCCGCGCCCAGATTTAGAGTTGACACTTTTTCGTTGTCAAGAAATAGTTATTCAACTAGCTAATATCTCACCAGGAGCAATTTTTGAACCTCATCAACATCCAGAAAGCCAAATGGGTATGCTTCGGGTTCAGTGGAAATCAATGTTAATGAAAAAAAAGCAATTTTAGAGCCATTTCAGCAGGTCTATATCGCAGGTTCTAATGTTCCTCATGGTTCTACAATTCTTTCTCAAGAAACCGTGCTAGGAGTGGAAATAAAGTACCTAATAGGATCATCTCAAATAGATAAAAATATTGATGAACCTATTCTCAAACTACGGTCTACCATAGATAAAGCTACAGGTTTTTCTGGTAATTTCGGCATTTGTTCATGGTTTAAAATAGCCGTTTTAGAAATTCCCGCACACGAAAAATTACCCACTTATGCATAGAATTTTGCTCTTGGACTTACCTTGATGGACGCATCGTACCTACTGAATTAGCACGTTTGCCAGTAGATAATCATGCCCTCAATTTTGGAACTGCTGCCTTTGAAGCATTTCGACTTTATCCCACTGTCAATGGCTCAAAGATATTAGGATTAGATTTACATCTCAACCGATTACGATTGTCAATGTTATCTTTGGGATTGTCCCCTGTGGAACCCGAAGCAATTATCAAAGCATTGTGGCAAGCCGTAAGTGCGAACAATTTACAACAGGGATATATCCGTCTGCTAGTATATCCAAACGGCAATTGTTTGGGGTTAGATCCTTCCCCATTCCCTTCGGCTGCATTGGTTATGGCTTGGCGTTCTGACAGTTCAGGATTTTTACCACCATTGACTTTAGGCATTAGTCATATCCGTCGTCCCGAAGCCGGTTCTACCCTCGCTAGAGGTAAAATTAGTGGCTTCTATGCTGTGGAAGCTGCGGCTGATCGCAATGCTAAAAAAATGGGATTTGACGGTAATCTGATGTTAAATCCAGATGGAACTATCTGCGAAATGACAGGAGCAAATATTTTCATCGTCAAAAACTCTGTTTTATATACTCCTATTCTTCCTCAAAGTATTGATGGAGTCACAAGGCGTTTAGTGATTGAGTTTGCAAATAGATTGAATATCCCTGTCAGAGAAGTACCTCTGCCTTTGGGCGATTTAATGGTGGCAGATGAAGTATTTGTGAGCGGAACTTATCATGAGATCCGTCCTGTTTCTGCGGTAGATAGACAGATTCTCGGTAGCCAATTTCCTGGACCTGTTACCCAACTGCTGCAAGAGCGTTTCCAGGAAATGCTGAATAACCCAGAAGATGAAATGGCATCTCGTTGGCTATCAGGAACGGTTTTACAAAAGTCCACACCCAAGGCTATTTCTCAACAAGCATACCAGATTCGTTCTGCTGAATTGGCTGACGTTCCTGCTGTCCTTGCAGGTATTGGTTCTCTGTTAGCAGAATTAAAAGGTATTCCAGAATTTCAACTTCCTGCTGAAGCCACAGCAATTTGTCAGCGTGTAATTGAAGGGAAATATCCTGGTGCTATTTTCATTGCTAATCCAGAAGGAGACAATGATTCTATCCTTGGTTTGATTACTTTAACTGTGCAAGAAGCGATTCATGTAGCAGGTCAATTTGTACTGATTCAGGAACTATGGGTTCATCCAGATCATCGCAGTCAAAATATCGGTGAAAATCTGATTCAAGCTGTGGAAACCTATGCTCATGAACAGGGAATTTCTCGTTTAGAAGTATGTTTGCCAACCCATGAATTCCCCAGATTTTCTAATACCCACCATTTTTATCAAAAGAGTGGCTTTGAAGATTTCGGTCCTAGAATGCGGAAACTCCTTGGATCTAGCATAACAATATAACCCGTGAAAGTCAATTAAAGTAATAAGGAGCGACATGATGACTACAGATATACGTCCTGATGATTTTTTCAAGTTAACTTGTGCATCTTGGATTAGTCAGGCTTTGGGGATTGCTGCGAAGTTGAGCATTGCTGACTTGTTGGCAGAAGGAGCAAAAAGTGTTGAAGAGTTGGCACAAGCTACTGAAAGTCATGCTCCCTCCCTCTATCGCATCCTTCGATGTCTTAGTACCGTAGGGGTTTTCCATGAGGTTGAACCACGTCATTTTGCTCTTACTCCGCTAGCTGAATATCTTCAAAGTGATAATCCTTACTCTTTAAAATATTTGGCTATAACTAATATTGACGAGTGGCGTTGGCGTGTTTTTGGAGATATGTACCATACTGTCAAAACAGGTGAGCCAGCTATCAAATCAGTTTATTCGGTTAACAATTACTGGCAGTATTTAGAAAAAAATACTGAACCTAATTTGATTTTTAGTCAATCAATGTTTGGTATTGCTCAAAACTGTCAAATCCAACTTCTTAAATCTTATGATTTTTCTAAAGTTGGCAAAGTCGTAGATATAGCAGGCGGTCAAGGTCTAATTATTTCTGCCATTCTCAAGCATAATCCCCACTTACAAGGACTCCTTTTTGATATGCCTGAGACAGTTTTTGATGCCGTTAAGTTTCTGAAAGCGGAGGGAGTAGATGAACGATGTGAAGTAGTCGGTGGAGATATGTTTAAGTCCATTCCTAGTGGGGGTGATATTTATCTTATGTCATATATCATGATTGATTGGGATGATGATAGTATAGTCAAATTTTTGGAAAACATTAACTATGCTATGCCTAAAAATGGCAAACTGCTTGTTATCGATCCAGTAATTCCCGTTGACAATCAGTACCATTGGAGTAAATGGGAAGATTTATATCCGATGTGTATGGGACATGGACTAGTGCGTACCCAGGCAGAATTTAAGGCTATTTTCCGAAAATCAGGTTTTGAATTAGTGAATATTTTCTCTCCAGAAAAGCCCCTGAGCCTGATGGAACTGGTACGTGTTTGATAAATTTTGAAATGCGGGAGGTGATTGTATGAGTAATTTGTCGCTGGAGGTGATCTTACAAAGAGAAATGCAAGGAGCATCACCTATCATTGTGACTTCTGAGGGAAACAAGGCTGGACAAGAAGTTGAAGAACGTAGCCAGAGGATTATTCAAGGTCTACAGCGTCTTCCTGAATGCAATTTTTCCACGGCTGAGGTTAGCGATCGCTATCTTGATAACATTCTCCAACAAATTCATGAACAGTCCTATCTTGATTTTTTAGCTCATTGGAATGGAGCATTGGTAGGAGAAGAGTTACTGTTTGATTATCCGTTTGTTGACCAAGGAATTGCCGCAGATACTCCTCTATTTGCGGGAGTCTACGACTTGTCTCGTGAAGGGGCTAGAACTGCGATCGCCGCCGCACAGAAAATTGTCAATGGTGCTTCTTTGTCCTATGCTTTGTGTAGACCTCCCGGACACCATGCTGGGCCTGGTTGGTTAGGAGGATATTGCTTTTTAAATAATGCAGTTGCGGCTGTAGTTACACTTCTGGAATCGGGAATAAGTCCAGTAGGATTGATTGATATTGACTTTCATTTTGGCAATGGTTCTGCTGCTTTATTAGCATCACGACCAGATGTTTGGTTCGGTTCTATTCACAGTTCCACAATCCTTAGTTATCCTTACAAAGAAGTTCAACCAGCTAATGATAGTCAAACTTTCATTCCTTTTTCCCATTCACCTAGTTCAGAAGAATTTTTAACTGAAGTTAAGCAGCTAGTTCAAAAGTCCAAAATTGAATTTGGTTGTGCAGCTATGGTTGTTTCTGTTGGCTATGACATTATTATCAATGATCCTCATGGCGGTTGGCATCTACCACCTGCTATTTTCGAGGAAATTGGTCAGATTCTCACCCAAGCATCTATACCACTTTGTTTAGTCCAAGAGGGCGGCTATCTGTTAAATGCCTTAGACGAATGTGCCTATAAATTTGGATTAGGATTATTGGGCAGGTAATAAACAAGTGCGATTTGTATTCCCCTCAATAATTGGGGGGACTATGAAGAGCAGATTGTTCAAGAATAATAGTTGCTATATGCGCCCGTTTTCAACATCTTCCCCTACTCCCAACTTTTCCACCATTATTTGTTCACGAGTTTCTCCAAAAGCTAAAGTCAACAGGGGATTTGCTTCTAAAGCCGGGAGAGTAGCACTAATATTATCAAGATCATTTCTAAATGTACTGGGCAACTTTACCACAAACATCATCGTTCTTATTGCATAGAACAAAGATAGACTCAACCACAAGATATGGTTACTGGAGAACTTAACGGCAGCAAAATTCACAGGTGCAAATCCGATAAAAAGAGCGACTAAGCTAACATTACGGAGGGTATGTCCTTGTGCTAAACCTAAGAAGTATCCTTCCAGTGTAAAATCTATAGAACTAAGTACCAAGGCCAGTACCAACCAGGGAACAAAAGTATCTATCTTAGAGATGATTTCGGTGTGGTTAGTGAATAATCTAAAAACACTATCGGGAAATAATATACATATTCCACCGAAAAATATTCCTACAATCAGAGCAGTTAAGACAGAAAAACTAACTAGAGGTGCTAACTGGTGTGAATCTCCTTTTCCTTTAAAGTTTCCGACCAAACTTTCTGTACCGAATCCGATTCCTTCAATAAAATATGTATTAAAGCTGATTATCTGCCACAACAAAGAATTCTGTGCGTAAACTAGCATTCCCATCTGTACTCCTTGATAACTAAATGTTAAGGAGATAAACGCTCTTGAGTGTCGGGTTCATTTTTTAAGTAAGTAGTAGTCTGTCAAAGATATTTTAACGGGTAATGGTTCTATTCCTCCTCTGCTCCCTCTACTTGTCTTCATCCTCTATACTCAAAACGGCTGGAAGCTGGACTTTTTTATCATACAAAGAACAAGTTCAAAGCCTCTCCCCGTTGCGGGGAGAGGTTTACCAGAGGGGTTTCATATTTGGTTAAACTATGAACCGTTTTCAGTATATCTCCCCTTAGAGGGTGTTTGAAAAGTTATGGTTAATGTATCAAATATTTTTTACCCCACCCTAACCCTCCCCTTGTAAAGGGGAGGGAACTG